>CAYVLO010000142.1:0-8075 GCA_964452125.1 uncultured Anaerolineaceae bacterium
CGGCGCTGAGGAAGGAGTCAAGGAGAAGATGATTGGTAAACGGATGGCGCTGCTAGGAATGGTGTTGCTCGTGGTGCTGGGCGCCTGTGCAGCTCAGCCGCTTACCCTGGCCGATATGCCGCTGTTTTCCGGAGCCGTAACGCTGGCTGATGGCGAGCATAGCCTGGCCGATCAGGTGCGCGAAGCTATGCAGGATTCAGCCGAAGGACAAGGCCTGGCAGCCGAGTTTGCCGCGTACACCCTGCCCGAGGCAACTACCTGGGCCGACCTGACATCGTTCTACAAAGAGGAGTTGGCCGGCTCGGACTGGCAATCAGCGCCCCAGTTGACGTCGGACCACGGCGAGTTTCAAGCCATCGGCTGGGTCCGGGGCAGCGGCGACCGGGAGCAGTCCTTTGTCGTCAACTATGTGCCCGACCTCCTGGGCGAAGGCGCCTTTGTCCTGTTGGGTTTGCTGACCGAGCAGCCATAAGCCACGATCGCGAGCTAGAACTCGGTCCCGCCGGTGAACTGAAAGTCGCGCACGCGCATGGCTGGCACGTGGTGGGCCGCCGTGCTCCACCAGTCGCGGTGCAACTCGGGCGTATCGCCCAGCGCCTCAATATTGGAAAAGGCATCCAGCACACTCTGGGTAAAACGCAGGTTGCGGAGCGCCCCCACAATCCGGCCCTCCTCGATCCAATAGGTCCCGTCTCGGGTGGTCCCGGTCGCCACGACCCGTTGGGGGTCGGGGCAGTGCGTGTAGTGAAAGCGCGTGACCAGCACCCCCCTCTCCACCTCGGCGATCAACTGCTGCCGCGGGGTGCTCCCCGGCGCGATGAACAGATGGGTGGGGACGGGGTTCACACTCCAGGGAAGTAACGCGGACGGGGGTGCGTGCCCTGTGGATTCGATGCCCTCTTTGGCCGCTGAACGGGAATCGTAGGCCAGTCCGCGCAAGACGCCGCTCTCCAGCAGCATCAACCTCTGGGCGGGCACGCCCTCCCAATCAAAAGGCTGAGCCAGGCCCCGAGGGTCGGCGGCGTCGTCCCACAGAGTCAACTGCGGGCTAACGACCTGTTTCCCCATTTTCCCCACGGCAAAGCTCCGGCCTTCCTGCACCGATTGGGCGCTCAGCCCGTGTTGGGCCAAGAAGTGGAGCAATTCGGCCACGGCAATCTCTTCCAGCACGGTCACATAGCTACCCGGCGGCAGGGATTGGGGCGAGCGGTTCAGTGCACATTTGGCCACAGCCCGCTCGGCGACGGCCTGAACGTCGATCTGCGCCGCGTCGCGGCTGATGGCGTCGGCATAGCCGGTCAAAAAGCCGATCCCCTGTGGAGGATGGGCATCGACGACGACCCGCAGCGAGGCCAGAGACAGCGGGGCATAGGCTGTCGCGCCCGATGTGTTGGCGATGGCCAGTTCGTCCACGTCGATGCCGTAGGCGCCGGTGACCATAAAGCCTAACCGGCCTGCGGCGTCCACGATGGCGCCCACTGCTTCGGCCCTTTGCTCGGCCGACACAGCGGCTGTGGCCTCATAGTAGGTTGTTGCCGGGCGTGGCTCACCCCCTTGGGGCAGTCCAGGGAACGCGGGGTTGGGAGGCTGGAGCCGGGCACTGGCCGCGGCCTGCTGGGCCACCCAGTGCCATCCCTGGTCGTCCAGCCGGTTGGTGATGGCCACTCCTACGCCGCCATTCACCACGGCGCACACCACCAGCCGGGCATTCTGCTGGGCCACGTTTTGGTGGATGGCGCTATTGGCAAAGCGGGTCAGGGCCTGATCTTCGATCAGCAGGGTTGCCTCGGCCTCGTCGGCAGGGACGAGAGCCAGAACTTTTCTCAGCAGTTCGAGAGCTCTATCTTTTCCGTACATCCATCCTCCCTCGCACCGGGTCTGGCAGGTGGCTGTTGGTTGTGATTGTACCCCAGGTCCCGGGTCCTGTCAACGGGTGGATGACTATGCAAAACGCCGGGCTGCAGGCAACCCGGCGTTTTTCCCAATCTGAGCCTAAATCTGAAATCGAACCCAGCCTAAAAGTCCTGGTAGACGACCTCTTCGTACCAGCCTTCGACCAGGTTTTTGTGGCGCATCTCATCCTTGGCCATGGCCTCGAACAGCTCGCGAACGTCGCCCTCCTGCTGCTCGGCCAGGTCGCGATACAGCTCGTACGATTCCTGTTCCTTCCGCGAGGCAAAGATGCACACATCCTGGAAAGTGGAATCTGGACCCAGCGGTTGAACCACCAGATGATCGCCGATTTTGTAATCCTGGATGGGCGCTTTTTGGAGGCGTTTAACCTGGCGATGCAGATGCGCCGGGTTGGCCAGCATGCCCTCCAAGCTGGCTTTGTGGCCCAGCTCTTCGCGGGCGAGCTGGCGAAGGGTGTCTTTGATATGATCGGCCTTGACCAGATCTACAGCATTGGTGTAAAGCTCGTACGATTCGACCTCACCCTGGATGGCTTCCTTCAGAATATCTTCAATCTTCATAGTTTTCTCCCTTTTCTGCTGGAGGCGCGAACCTAGCCGCCCCAAGGCATCTGTGCGTACTGCTCGAACGCCTGGTCGTGCAGCTTTTTGAATAGTTGCTCGTGCGTTCGTTCCCAGGAGGCCAGCATTTCCAAGGCTTCCTTGGCCGAAGGATCTTGGACTCGCCCAGCCGACATCTCGTAAAACTCGGCAAAGTCCCGCTCGATCAGGTAAGCGGTGCGCAACACGGCCAAATCGGGGACCATCGACTCGATGATGGTCTGGTCCAGCAGTTCATCCTTGGCGCGTTCGGAGAAAAAGCCTTCTTTCTCCAGATCTTGCCCCATAGCCTCCGTTGAGAGACTGCCACCCTGGGCCGAGTCGATCAGCCTCTGGATGAAGGCGATGTGCTTTTCTTCTTCTTTGGCCAATTCCTCAAAGACGCCCACCACAGCCGCATGGCCAAAGCGCTTGGCGTTGTTCCGGAAAAAGTCCCGGCCTTCGTACTCGCGCTGGAGCGCATACTCGAGAATCTTGATCAGGTTCATGGGTTCACCCTTTCCATTTCTTGCTCTTGGCCCGAGCCATTACCCGAGCCAAGAACAGCTTCTGGTACAGCTTCTACCCGGATGGCACAGACCTTGAACTGCGGGATCTTGCCGGTGGGATCCAGGGCAGCGATGGTCAGTTTGTTGGCTGCCGCCTCGGCAAAGTGGAAGGGCATAAAGACCACCCCGGGATCGGTCATGGGGCTCACCAGGGCGGTGGCTTCGATCCTTCCGCGCCGCGAGGTGAGGGCCACCTGCTGCCCGTCGGCAATGCCAAGCTGCACCGCATCTTCGTCGTTGATCTCGACCACAGGACCGGGGAAGATGCCATCCAGGCCTGCCGACCGGCGCGTCATGGACCCAGTATGATAGTGGTACAGCACCCGACCTGTAGTCAGGATAAAGGGATAGCCCCCATCGGTGACTTCGGCAGGCTCTTGCCAGTCTACCGCGCTCAAGTGACCCATTCCCCGACTGAACTTGCCGATGTGCAAGATAGGAGTACCCGGATGGTTGGTATCGGGGCACGGCCATTGCAGACCTTGATCGCCGATGCGCTCGTAGGTGATGCCGGCATAGCTGGGAGTCAGGCGGTTGATCTCCTCCATGATTTCCTGGGCCGACGAGTAGGTCAGGCCATCGTAGCCCATGCGCCGGGCGATCTCGCCGATGATCCACCAATCGGGTTTGGCCTCACCGGGAGGAGGCGCCGCCTCACGGATGAACTGCACCCGCCGTTCCGAGTTGGTGACGGTTCCCACCCGCTCGGCCCAACTGGTGGCTGGTAAAACCACGTCGGCCAAGGCCGCCGTCTCGGTCAGAAAGATGTCCTGGACCACCAAAAAGTCCAACTGGCGCAGGCAGTGCTCGGCATGGTTGGCATCGGGATCGGACAGGACCGGGTTTTCGCCCATCAGGTACAGGGCGCGGATGTCGCCGGTTTCGGCCATAGGGACCATCTCGGTCAGGGTGTAGCCAAGCTGATTGGACAGCGGCACGCCCCACGCCTCTTCGAACTTTTTCTGGACGGCCTCGATGGTCACGGCCTGGTAGCCGGTATAGACGTTGGGCAGGCCGCCCATGTCGCAGGCTCCCTGGACGTTATTCTGTCCGCGCAGGGGATTCACGCCGCCGCCTGGCCGGCCCACGTTACCCAATAGCATCTGCAGGTTGGCGCAACTGAGCACGTTCTTGTGACCCGTGGTGTGCTGGGTAATGCCCATGGTGTAGAGCAGGGCACCCGGGCGATGGGCCGCCATCAGATGGGCTGCTTCGACGATCTGTTCGACGGGCACACCGGTAATCTCGGCTACCCGCTCGGGCGGATATTCCAGCACCTTGGCCTTGAGTTCCTCAAAGCCCTCGGTGCGCTCGGCCACATACTCTTTGTCGTACAGGTCTTCGGCGATCAGGACGTGCATGATGCCGTTTAGCAGGGCAATGTCGGTGCCCGGCTTTTGGCGAATATACAGCGTCGCATAGTCGGTGAGGGGAATCTCTCGCGGATCGCAGACAATGAGGCGCGCGCCGCGCCGCTTCACGGCCTGCCGCAGCCGCATTCCCAGCACCGGATGGTTCACGGTGGTGTTGGAGCCGATTACGAAATAGATCTCGGCATCGTTCGCAATGTCATCGAAGGAGTTGGTCATCGCCCCCGAGCCAAACGCTGTGACCAGACCGGTCACGGTGACGCTGTGTCAGAGGCGGGCGCAGTGGTCCACGCTGTTCGTACCTATGACGGCGCGGGTGAACTTTTGCATCGCATAGTTCTCTTCGTTGGTGCATTTGGCCGAGGCCAGGGCGCCGAACGCCCGGCTGCCGTACTTTTCCTTGATTTCGGTAAAGCGTTTGGCCACCAGGTCCAGCGCTTCGTCCCAACTGGCCTCCTCCAACTCGCCGCCCTTTTCGCGCCGGATCAGCGGCTTGGTCAGCCGGTCGGGATGCTGGACAAAGTCCCAGCCAAAGCGGCCCTTGACGCAGAGCGAGCCGTGATTGGCTGGCGCATCCCACTTGGAGGAAGTGCCCAGGATCCGCCCGTCTTTGACATGGAGATAGTACTGGCAGCCCACGCCACAGTAGGGGCAGGTGATGGCCACCTTCTCGATCTCCCAGGGACGGCCCTGTCCACGGCCCAGATTGGGATGCAACGCTCCGGTGGGGCACACTTCGACGCACATGCCACAGAACTCACAGGTGCTGTTCTGCATCAGATCGTCAAAGGCAGCGCCGACTTTGCTGTTCCAGCCTCGCTCGTTGATGCCGATGGCTTCTACGCCATTGATCTCGTTGCAGGCGCGCACGCAGCGTCGGCACAGGATGCACTTTTCATAATCCCGCTCGTAGAAGGGGTTGGAAGTGTCGATGGGGTACTCGTGCTTTTTCCCCGGAAAGAGAGTCTCTTTGATGCCATACTGATAGGCCAGGTCCTGAAGCTCGCAATTCCCTGTCCGCTCGCAGGTCATACAATCCAGCGGATGGTCTGATAGAATCAGATTTAGCACAAACCGACGGGCCTCTTCCACTCGCTCCGAATGGGTTACGACGTTCAACCCTTCCGAAACCGGATAGGTACAGGACGGATGGAGCGGTTGCTTCTCGGACAACTCGATGAGGCACATGCGGCAGGCGCCAATGGGCTCCAAGGCCGGATGGTGGCAGAGCGTGGGGATCTTGACGCCGGCCTCGTTTGCCGCCTCCAGGACGGTCTGACCTGCCTTGGCCTTGATCGCCCGACCGTTGATGGTGATGTTCACCGTTTGCATAGGTCGTATTGCCTCCTCATTCACTCAGCTTTGACCAGTTGGCGTTCCGGAACCGGTTGGAAAGCCAGGTCCATTTCGTGCAACCATTCCAGGTCGCAGCGCAGGCAGCGCTTGCACTCTTCCTGGATCGTGTGTTCGTCCATGCCCAGCTCGACTTCTTCGAAATTGCGGCGATGCGGTACCGGCAGCATGGGCATTTCTGGCATGCGAGCGTTGGCATAGTCGTCCAGATCGAACGGCTGATCGACCACCTCATAGCCGGGCAGGGTGATGATCCGGGCCGTTTCGCCCGTGCGCAGGTATTGATCCACCGCGCGAGCTACCGCGTTGCCCTGGGCCACTGCCTCGACCACCGTGGCTGGGCCGCTGACGGCGTCACCGGCGGCGAACACACCCGGGCGCGTGGTGTTGAGCGCCTCGCCGACGTCAAAGGTGTTGTCGCGACGAACAGCAACCTGCCCGGCCAGCCCGTCCGGCAGATCGGGCGATTGGCCGATGGCGGGGATCAGGATGTCCAGATCCAGAACGAATTCGGAATCCGACAAGCCCACCGGGCGGCGGCGACCGCTGCGGTCGAACTCGCCCAGGGCGTGCTTCAGGCACTCGACGCCGGTGACTTGGCCCTCGCCCAGGACACGGGTGGGGTTGGTCAAAAAGTGGAAAATCGCGCCTTCCTCTTTGGCGGCCTCGATCTCTTCCTCGTAGGCGGGCATATCCTCGCGACGGCGACGATAGATCACATGAACCTCGCTGGCGCCCAACCTCCAGGCAGTGCGCACGGCGTCGATGGCCACGTTGCCGCCACCCACCACGCCTACCCGCTTGCCGCTCAGGTCCGGTGGGTTGCCGAGGGCCACGTCCCGCAAAAAGTCCACGCCGTGGATCACGCCTGGCATGTCCTCGCCCTCGATCCGCAGCTTGCCGCTCTTGTGGGCGCCGACGGCCAGCACCACAGCCGCATAGCCCTCTTCCTCCAGAAGGGAATCGAGGTCAAAGTCGCGGCCCAGGGCTTGGTTGCAGCGGATCTCGACGCCGGCTCGCTGGATATTGTCGATTTCGACCTGGAGGATGTCACGGGGCAGGCGATAGTCGGGAATGCCCACAGCCATCATCCCGCCGGCTACCGGGAGCTTTTCGTAGAGGGTCACCGGATAGCCCTGCTGGGCCAGGCGTAGGGCCGCAGTCAGGCCGGCCGGTCCGGCGCCGACCACAGCTACCTTCTCCGTCTTGGGCTGACCATGGATCGGCGGCGTCCACGGGTTGCTGAGTTCGTGATCGGCCATGAATCGCTTGACGCTGCGGATGGCGATGGGCTCGTCGATATCGCCGCGCCGGCAGCGCGTCTGGCAAAAGGCCGGGCACACCCGGCCACAGGCCAGCGGGAAGGGATTGGTGCGGCGGTGGATTTCCAGGCCTTCGGCGTAACGCCCCTGGGCAACGAGGGCCACATAGCTGGGCACGTCGACGTCGGCCGGGCAGGCGTTGATGCAACGGGCGCGCACCAGCTCCTTGCAGACACCGGCCGGGCAGCGCTTTTCGACAATGTGAGCGATGAACTCGTCCTCAAAGTAGCGGAGGGCCGCCTTGATCGGCCCAGGGGTCAATTGCCCCAGGGCACACAGCGAGCCGTTCTCCATGCCCTCGGAGAGGGCGCGGATGGTATCCAGGTCTTCCAGTTGACCCCGGCCCTCGGTGATGCGGGTCAGCACTTCGAGCATGCGTTGGCCGCCCATGCGACAGGGAACGCACTTGCCGCAGCTCTCGGCGCTGGCAAACTCGAGGAAGAACTTGGCGAATTCGACCATGCAGGTATCTTCGTCGACGACGATCATACCACCCGAGCCCATGACGGCGCCCACGGCCTTGAGCGAGTCAAAGTCCACCTGGACGTTGAGGTGCTCGGCCGGGATGCAGCCGCCCAAAGGGCCACCGGTCTGCACGGCTTTGAATTTTTTGCCGTTGGGAATGCCGCCGCCGATGTCAAAGATGATCTCACCCAGAGTGATGCCCATGGGAACCTCGACCAGACCGGTGTTGTTCACCTTGCCGGTGAGGGCAAAGATGGCGGTTCCTGGCGAGCGGGGCGAGCCGATGTTGGCAAACCAATCGGCGCCGTTGAGGATGATCTGGGGTGTGTTGCAGTAACTCTTGACGTTGTTCAGGTTGGTAGGCTTGTTCCACAGCCCAGAGACGGCAGGGAACGGCGGGCGGGGGCGGGGCTCGCCGCGCCGCCCTTCGATGGAAGCCAGCAGCGCCGTCTCTTCGCCGCAGACAAAGGCGCCGGCCCCTTCCTTGATGTGCAGATGGAAAGA
>CAYVLO010000143.1:0-8052 GCA_964452125.1 uncultured Anaerolineaceae bacterium
GACGGGTCCAGGCGGATCCGCATGCAGGTGCTGATCCTGTTTGCCGTCGCCGTCCTCGGTATCGGCGTGGCAGCGGGCTACTTTTACCTTGCGCTGCCCGACACCGGCTTCTCCTACGGCTACGGCTCCAGCGTCGGCAGCGTCGTCCCGGGGGGAGCCGCCGACCAGGCCGGGCTGAGGGTGGGCGACGAGATTCTATCGATCCAATACGAAGGATTGGCGTTCCTGCACCCGGGCCAAAAGACCGCCCGGCTGACGGCTCAGCGAGAGACGACGGGCGATGGGCAAATCATCGAGATGGAGCTTGCCCTGTCGCCGCCGTCGGCCCGGGTGACACTCAACCGGGCTGGCTATTTCGCCATCGTCCTGGGATTCTGGCTGATTGCCGTCATCGTCCTCGCCTTCAAGCCGCACGATGCGGTCGCCCAGGTCTTTGTCCTGGGGTTTCTGTTGAGCACCCTGGGCCTGATTGTGCTGCTCCTCGCCGACCTGAGCATGCCCTGGACCGACCTGGCGATGAACGCCATTGTCCTGATCCTCGGCCCGATCTTTGTCTACTATCACACGATCTTTCCCGAGCGCAGCGATTTCCGTCACAAGAGGGCTCTGCTGACAGCGTTGGGTACCACGAGCGCCCTCTTGTTCCTGGTCTCCTGGCTGCTCTGGACCGACGACGACTGGTTTGTGCCCGCCGTCAGCGTGATCAAGGCCTTCTTCTCCTTCTGTCTTTTGCTGGGTATGGGGTTGTTGCTGCGCACCTACCGCCATACCCGGTCGGCCCAAAGCAGGCGGCAGATTGCCCTGATTACCCTGGGCACGGCCATGGCCATCGTTCCCCTGGTCATTTTCATCCTGCTGCCCCAGACCCTGCCCGACGTGCGATTCGTGACGATCTGGCCCGCGCTGCTGGCTCTGGGATTCATCCCCCTCAGCTACCTGTACGCCATTCTGCGGCAGGACCTGATGAAGCTGGACCCGGTGATCAACCGCACGGTAGTCTACTTTTTTCTCTCCCTGACCTTTGGCGCGCTCTATCTGGGCGTCCGGTGGCTGGATCCGGGCATCTTTTCGGGTCCGGTCGGTGTGGCGGACCTGGTATTGGTCATGACCCTGGTGTTCCTGTACGAGCCGTTGAAAAAGGGGATCGTCCAGTTGGTCGATTCCCTGCTGTACGGCGGCTGGTACGAACACGACGAGCTGGTGCATCGCGCCAGCAGCGCGCTGCGCGATGCGCTGGACAGCCAGAGCGTCGCCCACCTGCTGGTCCACGACGTGGCCGATACGATGCGCTTCAAAGAGGCGGCCATCCTGCTGCCCGAGGTAGGGGGCGACGGACGGACCTTTACCGTCCGGGAGAGCAAGGGCTTTGCCCTCGCCGAGCCCATCGGCCGGGACAGCCCCCTGGTAGCGGCCCTGCTCGACGTGGGGGAGCCCGTTCAAGACGAGGCCTTGCGCCGGCGGCTGTCGTCCGATTCGACCAAGCAGCAGGAACTGGCCGCCTGGTCCGAGGCTGGAGCGCAGATGTGGGTCCCGCTGGTGCAGCAGAAACAGATCGAGGGCCTCTTGATCCTGGGCAACAAGCTGGCCGACGGGTTCTTTACCAAAGCCGACCACCACGCCCTGGGCACCCTGGCCCACCAGGCCGCCGTGGCCCTGGCCCGCGCCGAGCTGGTCGACCGGCTGCAGGGCCAGATCCACGAGATCCAGGCGCTGGCCCAACAGGTCATTGCCCTGCAGGAGAGAAACGAGCAGCGGCTGTCGCAGGAGCTGCACGACGACGTGGTCCAGGACCTGGTCTTTGTGCTACGGTTGCTGGAGGAACCGGTGGAGACCCACTCGCCGCGCAAGATCATCGGCGCGCGGGACGTCATCCAGCAGACCGTCGACCGGCTGCGCGATCTCATGTTTGAACTTCGGCCCCCGAGCCTGGGCGACGACCTGGAGGAGGCGCTGCGGGAGTATGTGGCCTCGTTCCGCAGGCGGCGCGGCGTGCCGGTCGATTTCCACACCAATGGCAACGGCGTGGCAGTGCCCAAGGAGGTCCGGGTAGCCCTGTTCCGCATCTGTCAGGAGGGGCTGCACAACGCCTGGAAGTATGCGGACGCCGGACGGGTCGAGGTGCGCCTCGACCTGCAGGACCATCAGGTCCGCCTGGAGATCGAGGACGATGGCGTGGGCTTTGAGGTGCCCGACCATCTGGGTTTCCTCATCGACCAGCAGCATCTTGGCCTGGTGGGCATGCGGGAGCGGGCAGAGGGCGTCGGCGGCCGTTTTGAGATCGAGTCGCGACTCGGTCAGGGCACGAGGATCTCGGCCACGGTCCCTCTGGCGGCGGCTTGACGATGGGGCAGAAGGCGATGCGCATCGGGATTGTCGGCGCTGGACCAACAGGCTGCCACCTGGCTCACCGACTGGGGGGCCTGGGCCATCAAATCCTGCTCTTTGACCCGCGGGCGCCCTACGAGAAACCGTGCGGCGGGGGCCTGGGTCCCCTCATCGGGCGGCGCCTGCCCGAGGTAATGGCCCTGCCCTTTGCCCGTCACTACCCGTCGCGGCTGGTGCTCTGCGCCTCGGACGGCGGCCGCACCGAATGGACCTTTGACCGACCGCCCTGGGCCATCGTCTCCCGGGAGGAGTTCGGCCGGGCGCTGCTGGAGCGCGCGCTGGGCAACGGGCAGGTCCGCCTCGTGCGCCAACGAGTGGTAGATCTGGACCGCTCGGGCGAGGTTTGGCAGGTGCGCACCGGGTCGGGCGAGCTCTTCCCGGTCGACTATCTGGTCGGTGCCGATGGAGCCCGGAGCACCGTCCGCCGCCGACTGGTGGGGCCAATCCCCCGGCAGCACCTGGCCCTGGGCTTGGGCTACTGGGTCCAGGGCGCGCCTGACGCGATGGTATTCCAGACCTTTTCCGACGTGGAGGGGTACCTCTGGTCCTTCCCCCGGACCGACCATGCCAGCGTGGGCCTCGGGTGCCGGTTGGGCGCTCTGCCCGCTCAGGAAATGGGGCGGCGACTGAGCCGGTTCCTCGCCGAGGTTTGCCCCGGGACCCGCCCGGGCCGCCGATGGGCGGCGCTCCTGCCCTTTGCGGCCGATGCGACCCTGTGGGACACCCCCTGTGCGGGACCGGGCTGGGCTTTGGTGGGTGACGCCGCCGGTCACGCCCAGCCCATCAGCGGCGAGGGCATTGCCTACGCCCTCTGGTCGGCCGAGCTGCTGGCGCAGGCATTTGCCGCCGGAGAACCGCTGGGCTACGAGACCTTGTGGCGGGCGGCGTACGGCCAGGAGTTGGCCGCGACCAGCGAGATGCTGCGCCGCGGCGCCGAGATCCAGGCGGGGGCCTACGAGTTCCTGTTTCACCTCGGCTTGATGAGTACGATCGAGGGGTTCGGCCCAAGGAAAGTCCTGTAGGAGTGTTCCGGTTTGAAAAAAGGAGGAGCCCCTGGATTGCTCCAGAGGCTCCTCTTTTCCGTGCCCGCCCACCTGAGCACACGGGTGGAGCGAGGGCACCTGGGGCTGATGTCCATGCGCGAATGGGCAGCTGGGATCGGAGGGGTTCTGCAAATCGAGTCGGCCGCCGGGCAGGGGACACAAGTGCGGCTGGAGTTACGGATATCGACCTGATCGGACCTGAATCTAACGCTCAAGGTTACGCCTTCCTCTTCCCCCAAAGGAACAAAAGTCCTCAGCGAGCACACCCCGATGAACAGGCCACGCATGATCTTTTGCCTTCTACGCCAAAACGGGCTATAATTAGAGTTAAGCGGCTTGCGAAAGTATTTTGGCCCTGATGGCCTTTCCAAACGTTTTCTGGCCGCTTCATGCTCGACCCATCGCGCCGTCTGGCTGCACCTTGGAACGGAATTGCATAATGGAGTAGCATCAATGGTGATCGACAGCGCCACACACGCACAGCAGCCCATCTTTGCCCCAGGCACCGTCGTCAAGAATCGGGGGAGGTTGTGGCGAGTAGACGGCCAAGAAGTAGACGTCCTCATTGCCACAGCCATTGACACCGGCGAGCCGGAACAATTCAAGTTTTACATCCCCTTTGAGGACATCCAGCCCGGGCGGCTGGAACCTCCGTCAGCCGAGATGGTGGGTCTCGCTTCTGCCCAAGACCTGCTCCTGCGAGCCTACCGCCTCAGCCTGCTCTACGGCGCCGCCCCCCTCCTCAGCCTTCAGCGCAGCCGCGTCATTCCCAAGGACTATCAATTGGTACCTGTGGTCATGGCCTTGGAAGTGCCCCGCGTGCGGATGCTGCTGGCCGATGACGTGGGCTTGGGCAAGACCATCGAGGCCGGCCTGATCCTGACCGAGCTACTGGCCCGGCAAATGGCCAGCCGCGTTTTGATCATCGTGCCGGCCAACCTGCGCGAGCAGTGGCGCGAGGCCCTGGACTATTTCTTTCACATTCCGGCGCGCATCATCTCCAGTCGCCACCGCCGAGAGATGGAGAGAGAACTGCCTGCCGGCGCCAACCCCTGGGAGCACTATCGCTACCTCATCACCTCGGTCGATTATGCCAAACAACCGGCCATCAAGAACCAGATCCTGGAGCAAGCGTGGGACGTCGTGCTCTTTGACGAGGCCCACCAGGTGGCCAAGCCCCACCAAACCGGGCCGGACCAGCGGGTGAGCATGGACCGCTGGGAGCTGGCCACAGCCCTCGCCAATTCGGATCGAGTCCGGCATCTTTTGCTTCTGACCGCTACCCCCCACAATGGACACACCGACTCTTTTGCCAGCTTGTTGCGCCTGCTGGATGTCGGCGCTATCCAGGGTCCGATCCACGCCCCTCGAATCCTGCGGCCGGTGGCTGAGCGACACGTCTGCCAGCGACGACGGCAGGACGTGGAGGCTTGGTTCCAGGACAGTCCCGACCGTAGCCCGTTCCCTGAGCGGGACCAGGCGGAGGTGATTGTCCCGCCCACGGCCTACGAGATGGATGCCATCCGCGCCGTAGAAGCCTACGGTCAGCGAGTGCTGGAGCAGGCTGCTGAGGGGACGGCGCAGATCCGGACGCTGGCCCATTGGACCGTGATGCACTTGCACAAGCGGGGACTGTCGTCGCCTGAGGCGCTCCGCTGCTCCCTGCGCAACCGGCGGACAAGGCTCAAGCAGCACCTGGAGCGGGCAATGGCCGAGGAGGACGGTCCCCTGCCTGTGGACGCCGCCCGCGCCGTGGTGTTGGATGAGGATCCCGGCGAGCGTTTGGACGATGAGGAAGCCGGCAAGCGCACCGAGCGAGCGATCTATGGCTCTCCAGACCAGATCCAGGCCGAGCTGGCGCTCCTGGAGGCGGTCCTGGACAAGGCCGCCAGAGTGACGCCCAGCCGCGATAGCAAGCTGACCAAGTTGCTGGACACGGTGCTCCGCCAGCGTCTAGCCACGTATCCCAAGGTGGTGATCTTTACCCGCTACGTGGACACGATGAACTATCTGGCCGAACAAATCGCCGGTGACAAGCGCTATCGTCAGGCCACGGTGTTGACCATCTATGGCGGGCTGAACGAGCGACAGCGGCGCGAGGTGTTCCAGACCTTTGAGCGGGCTGAGGCGGGTATCCTGGTGGCCACCGACGCCATCTCGGAAGGGATCAACCTGCAGCACGCCGCTGCGCAGGTGATTCATTATGAGCTGCCCTGGAACCCCAACCGCCTGGAACAGCGCAATGGCCGGGTGGACCGATTTGGTCAGCGCAAACCGGTGGTGTACATCCGCACGATGGTCATGGATGAGACGCTCGATGCCACGATTCTAAAGGTCCTGGTGGACAAGGCGGCGCAGATCCGCCGCGACTATGGTTTCTCGCCGCCCTACTTTGGGGACGAGACCAGCATCCTGGACCTGTTGGCGCAGCATGAGGCGCTGGGGCCGCGCCAGTTGAGCCTGTTCGATTGGCAGGCTGTGGCAGCCGAGAGTGGGGGAGAGCCTGCCGAGGACCCCTTTGCCGAAGAGACACTGGAGCGCATCAAGGGCGATAGCTTCTACGGGCAGACCCACATCAGCCTGCCCGAGATCGAAGGGCGGCTGGCAGAGACGGAAGCCACGGTGGGTTCGCCGGAGGAGATCCAGCGTTTTCTGTTCAGCGGCCTGAACCGCTTTGGCTGCCACGTCACAGACAATGCCGACGGTTCCTGGCGGATTGCCGTCACCGAATCGGCGTTACAAACCGCATCCGTCGGTGACGTCATCAAACGGGCCACCTTTGACCCCGAGTGGGCGCTGGACGACCCTGACATGACGCTATTGGATGTGGGCCATCCCCTGGTGCGGCGACTGATCGAGGAGGTGAAGCAACAGGCCTTCCGAGATCAGGCGCACTATGGGCGGACGGCCTACCTGGTGACACCCGACGTGGGGGAGGTGACGGCGCTTTACCATCTGCTGGTTCGCTATGTGGTGAATACCGAGCCGACGTCGATCGTGGAAGAGATGCTGCCGGTGGCTGTGCCGGTGTACGGCGGCGCACCGTTGGGCCGCGCCGCAACCCAGCCGTTGCTCGGGGCCACGCCCACCGCCGAAATCCGAACCGAAGTCGAGGTGAAGGAAACGCTGGTCGATGCCCTTGGCATCGAGGACCTGGAGGGGGTGTTCGCCAGGGCCGTGGAGGCGCGACGCCTGGAGCTTGCCGCCGAGCGGTACATCATGAAGCAGCAGATGGAAGGCCGCGAAGGCGCCCAGGCAGCCGAGTGGCTGCAAGGGATCGACGATCTGTCGCGGGGGAGTTTTGATTTGCTGGCGGTGACAGTCCTCGTGCCTGGATAGCTCTTCGTCGAGAGTTGAGATCCGTGCAGCAAGGTAAGATTTATGAATAACGCGAATGCAGCCAGAGCAGCCAGTACGATAAAGCCAGATATGATCAAGTGGAGAGCCCAGTTCCTGTTGCGACAGATGTTTGGTCCTGGAGCTGGCTTTCGCCCCGGGCAATGGGAAGCGATCGAGCAGGTGGTCATTGACCGTCGGCGGGTGATGGTAGTACAGCGTACGGGCTGGGGCAAAAGCATCGTGTACTTTCTCGCTACCAAGCTTTTGCGGGAGCAACGTGCAGGCTTTACCCTGTTAATCAGCCCTTTACTGGCGCTCATGCGCAACCAAATTCAGATGGCTGAACGCCTTGGTATACGCGCAGAGACGATAAATAGCTCGAACCGCAAAGAGTGGAAAAGGATTGAGGCTTCGCTACTGGCCAATGAATGTGACCTTCTGCTAATTTCGCCGGAGCGGTTGAACAATCCGGACTTTCGCGACTTTCTACCGAGAATTGCCGGGAGAGTAGGTCTGTTTGTGGTCGATGAGGTTCACTGCATCTCCGACTGGGGGCATGATTTTCGCCCTGACTACCAGCGGATCGTCCGCATCTTGCGCAACCTACCCAAGGGAGTGCCCATCCTTGGCACCACTGCAACCGCCAACAACCGCGTAGTGGAAGACGTAAATTCGCAGCTAGGGCCAGATTTGATGGTGCAACGAGGGCCGTTGGTGCGTCCCTCCCTATGCCTACAAAATATTCAGCTTGCCGATCAGAGCGAGCGACTTGCCTGGCTGGCGGAGAATCTGCCAAAAATGCCTGGCACCGGCATCGTCTACTGTTTGACGATTGCCGACACAGAAAGGGTGACGAACTGGCTGAGGGCACAAGGTCTTCGGGTTGCAGCGTATCACTCTGACAGCAAAGACCGGGCTGAGCTTGAGCAAGCCTTGTTGGAAAACAAAGTCAAGGCGCTTGTGGCGACTGTTGCACTCGGAATGGGCTTTGATAAGCCAGATATTGGCTTTGTGGTTCACTTTCAACGGCCAGGTTCTGCGGTGGCGTATTATCAGCAAGTAGGCCGTGCCGGACGGGCCATAAACAAAGCCTATGGTGTTCTTTTAAGCGGGCGCGAAGACGACGAGATCCAGGACTTTTTTATCCGTAGCGCCTTTCCGCCTGTTGAGGTTATGGGGCAGATCCTTCGAGTATTGGAGCGATCAGAAGGACTGACATGCAACGAGATCTTGAGCCAAGTGAACGTCTCCCACAGCATGGCCGAGCAGACGCTCAAGCTGCTTG
>CAYVLO010000144.1:0-8032 GCA_964452125.1 uncultured Anaerolineaceae bacterium
GGCTGCTAGATATACAAACGCTGCCGATCCACTTTTTCCCGCAGAATACGCAATTCCTCCGCAGAGGGCGGCTCGTTCACAGCCACCTTATCGGCCATGAGCAGCTCAAAACCGGTCTCGGCCACCACCTGGTCTACGCTGACGCCCGGATGTACGGCAAGGAGCTTCATGCGCTTGGTTTGATCGTCAAAGCCCAAAAGAGCCAGCGTACTCACCACATAGAGCGGTCCCGTGTTGGGAGGCAGCCCGGCTTCCTCGCGCGCGCCGGGCCCGGTCAGATAGCCCGGCGTGGTCAGGAAATCCAATTGGGGCACAAAGGTCTTTTTGCTGTGGCGGATGATGGCGATCGTCCGCCAGCACAGAGAGCCCACATCGTTGGCGCCTCCACTGCCCGGCAGACGAACCTTGGGCTGACGATGGGGGCCAATGACCGTGCTGTTGAGATTGCCATAGGCATCGATCTGCGCCCCTCCCAGAAAGCCATAGTCGATAAAGCCCCGGCAAGCCGTCTCCATGATATCGCAGATCCCCGAGGCAGCCAGCGCCCGGTGAAAGGTACGGGCCTCTCCCACCGCCATGGGCAAATCCTCGAGAATGGCGCCGGTGCCGCCAAACTCAAAGATGGTGATCAGATGGGGGGCCTGGCGTCGCTGGGCCAACGAGGCAGCCAGCATGGGAATCCCCGTGCCGATGAAAGCCGTGGTATTGTCTTTCATCAGGCGGGATGCCGTGCAGATCAAAAGCTCGGTTGGGTTGTACCCTGGCTCGCTCATTCTCGGCGCTCCCTTCCATCGACCAACGCTTCCAACTGCTTCAATCCCACTTTAGCCAGATACGCCTGGTGATCGGGCAGGTCATAGATCCATTCCCGGAGATAAGCCGCGGCGCCTTCGGGCGTCTCAGCCGCCTCGGCCCAGGCTTTGATCTTGGGCTCGTCGCGACAATAGAAATAGGCCATCTCGCCCGGATGGGAGCCAAAGGGCGCGTGCACCACAGCATCAACCAAATAGTAAGGGATGATGGTCCGGTCGGGATAGCGGCGGATGTCATCCGTCGGCACAATCTCCTCGGCGCTGACAATGAGCCGTTTGCTGGCGCGAGCCAGCTCGTAGGCAAAGCCGGTGATGCCCTCGATCTGGCAATTGCCAAAGCGATCTGCGCGGTGAACGTGGATGAGGCCCACGTCGAGGATCAGGGCCGGCAAAAGAGCCAATTTCTCGCCGGTGAAGGGGCATTCAACCACCTTGGCGGCGCTGTAGCGAAGCGTGTCGGTGCCCAGCATGGCCCGCACCGGCAGGAAAGGGACGCCCATGGCGGCGGCCTTCAGCCGCCAGGAGATGCCGCCGTTGCTCCACTCGACCACCTGTTGGATCTGGCCGCTTTCGACGGCGCGGCGCAGCGCCCGGGAGACGCCATAGACCTCCAACCCGACGTAGGTCAGATCGAGGGCTTTCACCGCGCCAGCAGCCACCCACAGATCCAACTCTGCCACCCCCTGGCCTGCCACGCGCAGGCCCGTGATCCCCTGGCGCAGCACCTCGCGCACCAGGGTCATGGGGCACCGGACCGTGCCATACAACTCGGTGCCGATGTAGCAGCCGTCGTACACAAAGCGCTGGACCGCCTCCTTTTCGCTCATCAGTTTGTCCACCAACGTGCGGGGCTTTTGCGTGCGATTCCACTCACGGAAGGCATTCATATCGGGCGACTGGATCAGATCGCCGAACCCAGATTCGATCACGTTCAACTCGCCATCCTCCTTTCATTTCAGCACCCGACGGTCGGGTTGGGCGTAGGCAGCCCCAATCAGAAGGCTATTTCAAGAGACGCGATCCGCGCGAATCCAAGTGGACTATTGGTTTTTCTGACGGCTGGCCAGGACAGCGGCCATGGCCAGCGATAGATAACGGGTTTCGGCTGTGTCGGCGCGGGAGTTGATCACGATGGGAACCTGAGCCCCCACCACCAGGCCCGCCATGCGGGCCCGGGCAAAGTATAACAGCCCCTTGGCGACAATGTTGCCGGCTTCTACATTGGGGACAATGAGGATATCGGCCAGCCCGGCAATGGGCGACTGGCTTTCGGCCAGGCGGGCAGCCTGAGGTGATATGGCCAACTCTAACCCGAGGGGCCCATCGACGATGGCCCCTTCCACCCAGCCTTGTTCCGACATTTTGGACAAAGCCAGGGCGTCGATACTGGCAGGAATTTTGGGGTGTACCGTTTCGCTGGCCGCCAGGATAGCCACCCGCGGTTCTTTCAGGCCAAACATATGGGCCACAGCGACGGCATTGTTGATGATCTCGAGCTTCTGATACACGTCTGGGTAGACCAACACCCCCGAATCACTGAGGTACACGAGACGGTTGAGGTTTGGGAGTTCGAACAGGGCGACGTGGGACAAAAGTCCCCGCCCGCGGATGCCGATGTGGCGGTTGAGGGCCACACTCAGGATCTCGGCCGTCTTGACCTGGCCCTTGACCACAGCAGCGACAGCGCCCTCTCGGGCCAAACGGACGACACGCTCGCTGGCAGCCACCGGATCCGGTTCGTGGAGAATGGGCACATCACTCAGATCGACCCCGGTCTGCGCGACAAAGGCCTCTATGGCCGGCCAATCGCCGACGAGGGTAGCCCGGACCATGCCCTCTTGCTGGGCTCGCGCCACGGCCTTGAGCACCTCCGGGTCGTGGGCAGCCGCCACGCCAATAGGCAGCGGCCCGCACGCGCGGGCCTCTGCCTCCATCTCCTCGAACGTGGCAATGCTCACCGATCTCCTGCCTGAAGAAACCGGATGACCGTCTCGGCCAAGAGGGCTACCCCAATGGGCAGCGCCCGTTCGTCGATGTCGAATTGGGGATGATGATGCAGCCGCTTGGGTCCGTCGGCCAAAGCGCCTCCCAGCCAGAAAAAGCAGCCTGGCGCCTGGCGGGCCAGGTAGGAGAAATCCTCGCCCCCCATCTCTTGGGGAGCCTCGAGCACGTTTTGTGGGCCAAGCAGGTCAGTCGCTACCTCCTGGACCAGAGCGGTCATTCCTGGATCGTTGACCACAGGGTGATAGCCGGCGACAATGTCCAGCTCGTAATCGCCGCCCAGAGCCCGGGCCACACCGCAGGCACGCTCCATTTCAGCCAAAAGCTGCTGCCGCGTCTCGGGCTCAAAGGTGCGAATGGTGCCCGTCATGGTCACTTGGCCGGCCATGATGTTGTCCTTGGCGCCTCCATGGATGGTGCCCACGGTCAGCACCCGGCCCCTGGTGGGGTCCAATCGTCGCGAGATCACGGTTTGCAGGGCGTTGATCACCTGGGCCGAGATGGCAATGGCGTCAAACCCCTCATGCGGATAAGCGCCATGGGACTCTTGGCCCTTGATGACCAGCGTGAACTTGTCTGGGTGAGCGGTGAGGGCCCCCACGCGAGTGCTGATCTTCCCTGCCGGCACGCCGGTCCAAATGTGCATGCCGACGATGCCATCCACGCCATCCATGACACCCTCTTGGGCCATACGCATGCCGCCGCTTAGGCCTTCCGAATCCTGATTCTCCTCAGAAGGCTGAAACAGAAACCGGACACGGCCCGGCAGCCGCCCAGCAGCGTGCTCCTGGGCAAGGATCTCCGCCACCCCCAGCAGACAGGCCACGTGGACATCGTGACCGCAAGCGTGCATCACGCCGGGGATCTTTGAGGCATAGGGCGCGTCGTTTTCTTCCTGGATGGGCAAGGCATCCATATCGGCGCGAAGGGCAATACAGCGGCTTCCCTCTCCCAGGTCGCCGACGACGCCCGTCTTGGCAACGCCGGTGCGGACGGCGATCCCCAACTCGGTCAGACGCTGGGCAATCAGATCGGCAGTGCGGTGCTCCTCAAAAGCCAATTCGGGATATTGGTGTATCTGATGGCGGAAGCCAATCACGGTAGACTCGATAGCCTGAGCTTTTTTCAACATTGAGCGCTCCTTGTTCGTACAGTGCTGATCCCATTATAGCATGGCCTGAGCAAGCGCGCAAGACGCTGACAGGGCAGGTTGTGTACAAGTCGGTGGAAATGCCTGTAGGGCCGAAAAGAACACCGTCACCCCCGCGCAAGCGGGGGTCCAGCTAACGGAAGGGCCGGTAAGGGCTCCAGGTCCCGTCACCCCCGCGCAAGCGGGGGTCCAGCGCGGCCAAGTACAAGGCGGCGCTTGTCAGGCAGCGTCACCCCCGCGCAAGCGGGGGTCCAGCCCTTTGGATGCTGCCTGCGAGTACGCAGGCGCTAATGCGCGAGGATACTCGCGGCGGGCATGACGAGGGGCAAGTTGCCCTAAAATCGCGATGCGTTCAGCACTGCACGCGTGAAAATGTCATCTGAGCATTTTCCACCGAAAGAGATACAGAACCACAGGGCAGATAGAAAACTCGATGAAAACTGAGAGCTTCAAAGCTTTAGCGGCTACATGGGGCGCCTTGGGTAGGACAGGGCAAATAAGGGGCTTGTTGAGAGAGGGGAAATTTCGATCTTGCAGCCAGGTCATCGTTGGCGAGAATGGCCGGGGTTCTGACAAAACAGAGGTTGGCACGGAACCGCAGATGGGCCATGGATCAACGACAGGCTATCGAGGCCCTCAAGGGACCATCACCATTCGGGCCCAGTGTTAGCCCTCTCGTAACCAGGAGACATATTGTTGCAGCGTCTGGCGACGATGAGGATCGGAGGTCAGGCTGTACACAATCTGATCGCCCAACCGGGTTTCGATCAGCAACTCGGCCTCCACCAGCGCATTGAGCATGGGTTCAATCGGTTCGGGCAGGCGGCCAATGCGCACACTCAGGCTCTGAGCCGTGTCACACGCGTAGGGATTCTGCACAAAAAAGGTGAGCAGGTCGATGCTCGCCAAGTCCCCAGTGAGTTTCGAGATCGTTTGCCAAAGGCCATTTCCTTCAGCCCAAGGAATCACCTTTTCCTCATCTATCCGATTTTGAACTGGACCTGCGTCTCGTTCGCGTACACTCAACTCTTTCGTGCCCCCCGGCACACATACTGTAGCATCCTTCTTTTCAGATGTCAATAGTACCGCTGTACCACATCCATTCGCAGCCCACCAACGCCAGGTTGTGGCTCTGCATCAGCCACCTTGATCGAAGGAAACGACGCTCAACCGCCCATCCGCTGGACAAATGCGCTCAAGTATGATACAGTCCTACCATTGACGCCGGGCAACGGGCCGACATCGGTCTATGGGAGGACTCTTGGATACTTTGGAAACAACCACACCCCCTGAACAAGCCAATGCACAGCACGCCTCTTGGGAACCGCTAGCCCGTACCCTGGTACTCATCGCCTCCCTGACCATTGTCCTGTTGGGATTTTTACTGAGTGGCGGCGGCCTGGTCCTGGCTCTGCTGAGTGCCGAGGCTGAGAGGGTAACCCTCATTACCGCTTCCATCGCTTTTCTGGCCCTGACGGGGGGCCTGGGGCTGGCGCTGGCATGGCAAGCCCGCCAATCCCTTCGAGGGCAACCTTCACAGGCCTTTCAGCCCAAACGGGTGGGGCTCTGGGCGTTGCTCTTTGGATTGGCCGTTGTGGCAGGACAGCTAACCCTGATGCTGGAAGGAACTCGTCTTTTCGTATTTCCCTTTTTCCACATCAGCGCTACCCTCCTCCCCATCGTCGTGATTCTGAGTGCGGTGGGTCGCAGTCTGGCCGGGGCCGTCCGCTGGCGCGGGGTCCTTTTCCAATTCGCCGGTGGGGCGTTTCTTGCCACCCTATTGGCCATGGCGCTCGAGGCGGCCCTCATCGTCGCCCTGGGCATCGCCCTGGTGGTGGGCATGGCCCTGATGCCAGGGGGCATGGAACTGCTGGCCTCTCTGCAAGAACGCCTGAGCGATCCGGCGGTCCTTCAAAATCCATCGTTGCTGAGCGATTTGGTTTCCTCGCCGCTGCTCGTCGTGGCCGTGATCCTGGTCTTTGCCGGGGCGATCCCCCTGATCGAAGAAACGGTCAAGACCGTCGGTGTGGGGCTGATGAGCTATCGACGGCCCTCTCTACGGCAAGCCCTGATATGGGGATTGGCCGCAGGGTGCGGTTTTGCCCTGGTCGAAGGTCTTTTCAACACGGCCGCCGGGCTGGACGTCTGGTCGACGGTGGTTACCACGCGGGTAGGCGCGACCCTGCTGCACGCGTTCACCGGCGCGCTGATGGGCGTGGCCTGGCATCGGCTGCGGGTTGAGCGCCGCTGGGCCCCGGCCCTGGGCCTGTATGCCCTGAGCGTGGCAATCCATGGTCTGTGGAACGGCCTTGCCGTAGCCCTCACGGCCCTGGGTGTGAGGGCCTTGGACACGAGCCCTGGAGGGATGCTGCTGTCAGGGAGTCTTCCAGCCGCCATTGTGTTCATGCTCCTCATTGGAGTCGCATGCGGCATGGCGGGCGGCCTCGTAGCTCTCACCCATTATGTCAAAAAGAACAGCCCTGAGGATTTGACCGATGGCGCCCCGAACTGAGAGCGACGAGAAGTACATCCTGGACCTGGTGGCCCAGGTTCTTGCCGAGCCCGACTATCGCTGGCAACACCGCTTCCCCACCCTGCTGGGCGATCCGGGCCGCGATGGCAAGCGCCGAACCCTGCCAGTGGACGGGTATTTCCCGCGTCACCAGTTGATCGTCGAATACTGGGAGCGCCAACACAGCGCCCCGATACCGATCATGGACAAAGGGCCGACCGTCAGCGGCGTTTCCAAGGGCGACCAGCGCCGACTGTACGATCAACGCCGCCAGTTGTGGGCCCGGGCCCACGGACTCCAACTGGTGGTCCTGGACTATCGCGGCTTTGAAACGGATGAACAGGGGCGCCTGATCCGGGAGTACGTACGCGACATGAGGGCGGTGATCGATGCGCTAAGAGCCGCCGGCGTGATTGGCCGCCAAACCCAACGACGTCTCCCAGGGGAAGGCGCCGGGTTCGAGGGGGAAGGCTGCCCCGTGTGTCTTTTGGCGCAGGGCGCCGATATGGCGGATGTCTATCATCTGCTGTGGCGCGACGCCGAAACGATGGTCTACCTGCCGCGGGCAGCGAGCGTCTATGGCCAAGTGCAGGTGGCGCCGGTGGACCACCGCGAGCAGGTGACCGGCGACTGGACGCTGCACGAATACCTGGCCCTGCAACGGGTCGTGCACGCCGTGGCTGAAGCGGTGCGCCAAGCCTTGCGTCCCGAACGGGTCTATATCCTGTCGCTGGGCAGCCAGCAGGCGCTGGCCCACGTTCAATGGCAAATCATCCCCTGCCCGCCGGGCTTCCCCCTGGAATTCCAAGAGCTGTCGATGCTCGACACTCGAGATGGGGAGTTGGTAGAAGTAAGCCTGGAGGAGATCCGAAAACTTGGCAAGTTGCTTCGTGGTCACCTGCCTGCCTGGATGCGAAAAGCCTGATCGGCTGCCAAGTACCAAACAGATAGAAAAGAGGAAGCCATGAAAGGTCGTATACAACCATCCACCTTTTCCATCGTCGCCCATGACCCCAACGCGGGAGAATGGGGCGTGGCGGTCCAGAGCAAATTCCTGGCCGTGGGCGCTGTGGTGCCTTGGGCCCGGGCGGGCGTGGGCGCCATTGCCACCCAGGCCCACGCCAACCTATCCTTTGGCCCAGAGGGATTGGTGCTGCTGGGCGGGGGATTGAGTGCGCAGCGCGCCTTGGATCGGCTGTTGGCTGCCGATCCGGGACGAGAGCATCGCCAGGTGGGCATCGTCGACGCCCAGGGTCGTCCGGCAACCTTTACCGGGAACGAGTGTTACGACTGGGCCGGCGGCCTGACAGGCGCCGGCTACGCAGCCCAGGGCAACATCCTGGTCAGCGGCGCCACAGTCGAGGCCATGGCCCGCACCTTTGAATCATCGACGGGCGAGTTGGCCGACCGATTGGTGGCGGCGCTGGCGGCAGGCCAGGCCGCAGGCGGCGACCGTCGCGGCCAACAGTCGGCTGCTGTGTTGGTGGTGCGGGCAGGCGGAGGCTATGGCGGCACCACCGACCGCTATCTGGACCTGCGCGTAGACGACGACCCGGC
>CAYVLO010000145.1:0-8019 GCA_964452125.1 uncultured Anaerolineaceae bacterium
GGGCACGTTGGGCCACTGGGGTTGCCACTTGGGGCGCCATGCCTTTTGCAGCCTCGAAATCAAGGAGGGCTGTTTGGCCGGCTTGCGGTTCTGCGAGCGGGCCTTGGTTTTGGGCTTACTCTTGGTCTTGCCCTTCAAAAGATGCTCCAGTTCCAGGTTGGCGCGCCTGGCGCAGGCTCAGGCCCAGCCGATGTTCCCCTTGGCTCACGTTCAACACGCGGGCCTGGACGATATCCCCTTCGCGCACCACGCTGCGCGGGTGCAAAAAACTGCCCTCAGCCAGCTCCGAAACGTGGATCAGCCCTTCCAATCCCTCTTCCACCCGCACAAATGCGCCAAAACTCACCACGTTGGTGACGGTACCCTGAATCACGTCTCCGACGTGGTAGCGTGACTCGACAGAGGCCCACGGATCGGGGTTCAGCCTCTTCAGGCTCAGCGCGATCTTTCGCTCCTCGGGATTCACGCCCACCACACGGACCTTTACCTGCTGGCCTGGTTGCAGGACGTCGCTTGGATGCCGAATGCGATCCCAAGAGATTTCGGATATGTGGACCAGGCCTTCGACTCCGCCCAGATCGACAAAGGCGCCAAAGGACGTTAGATTGGTCACCGTGCCCGAGCGGGTGTCCCCCGGCTTGACGCTTTCCAGGGAAAGGGCCGACGCCGGATCGGCGGTGAGCGCCGCACGCTCGGAAAAAATCAGCCGCTGCTGCTCTTCATTTGCCTCGATCAGGCGGACCGTCAGCGACTCGCCCACGCGGCTGGTCAGCCTGGCCATCCGCTCCCGCGCGTCTTGATAGGGGGGCGATTCGAGCAGGTGAGATGTGGGCACAAAGCCCTGCAAGCCATTCCACTCGACCAGGAGCCCGCCCCGATTGCAGCCACAGATTCGAAGGCGAAAATTCTCCCCCCTTTTCAAGGCCGCGTGAGCTGCTTTCCAACAAGCCTGGGGTGTGGTGTCCTTTTCCACCGACTGCTTGGATTGCGAGTCCTGGGGCGGTGTTTCTGTTTCCAGCCCGAGGGAAAAAAATACCTCCTGAGGGGGGGCAGGCGGTATGGTTTCCGTCACAATCTCGCCGTGCTCCACCAAGGCCAGCCAATAGCCTTCGTCCACTGTGGTCCACCATTCGCGATCGTCCAGGGGGATTCCTCTCAAGTGGGATCGATTCTCCATGCCTCCTTGCCTCACGATCTACTGCCTTTTCCTGCCAACCCCATGTTTGCGATGCTCTGCACCCTGTGCGGGCATGGCCACTTGAATTATAGGCGAGTTATACGGCCTTGTCAAGGTGATTTTCCCGCTCAAGCTTTGATGTATCTCCATTCCCCCTGGGGCGGGGATCTGTGCCGTTTTGCTCCAAATCGGCCAGGGTCCTGGCAACCTCGGCGATGGCAACCCGCTGCTTGCGATACAGGTCGGATTCGCTCATAGCCAGGCGCCCGGCAATCTCCCGGACTTTGAGTCCGCGGATGAACTTGAGTTCCAGAATGTTGTACAACAACCACTCGGCCGTCGTCATCTGGCGCTCGCCCTCGGGCCGCATGCGCTCAATGGCTTCGTTGAGCACGGTGCGCAGGGCATGGGCCGGACTCGCCTGTTCGAGCAGTTGGTCGCGGACGATGCGTAGCCCTAGCAGGGGGCTTTCGGTCAGCTTGGGCCCCCCCCAATAGTGGCTGAGGGCATCTTTGACCCACTGCTGAAATTCGGGCGAGTAGATGGGATCGTCTTCGTCGATTTCCACGGGCAACGAGCCGGCATAGCGGGTGGCGTTGCGCCACCTTTGCAGGCGCTCGATGCCCGGGAGCAGGGTCGCCAGGGTATCGAATATCCCTTGTTGCAGGTGGCGATCTTCCAGCGCGTCTCGCGCTCGATTGATCAGGATGGTAGCGATGCTCTGCTCGTCTGGGCTCAGATCGGGTGTGGGGGTTCGGGCTTCTACGCCCAACACGCCCAGCCGGGTATCGTCGGCCTCGTTGTAGAGAGGGATGAGCCAATACCCGTCCCCCTCAAAAAAGTGGCGCGTGCTGTCTTGCTGCCCGTCGGCGACCTGGGACAAGTCCTTCAGGGGTTGATGTTCCAGGGCGCGCTCGATGGCTTGTCGGTCGCCGCAGTAGGCCTCAAGGCGGTATTGACCGTTGATCGTCGCCACCACAAATCCGGTGCGCACTTGGAGTAGATCGCACAACGCCGCCAGCGTGTTCTCCAAAAAGGCATTGAGGTCAGCGGACGTGAGCAGCCGCCGATCCAGGGTCTGGATCCATACGATCTCGTCTCGATCCTGGCGATAGATGAGGCGGTCAATAAAGGGTTTGGCCCGGTTGATGGCCAACTGCATAAAGACCATCACGCCCACCACGGCGAAAATGAGCAGCGTATCGCGGGGCATGCCCAAGACCTGCTGGACTTTGGGAATGGCCAGCATGGTAAAGATGACGGCGGCCCCCACGAGGGGTCCTCGCAGCAGGTAATGGATCAGGTTGTGTTTGACCACCCGGTCGGGCGTCAGGGCGCCAAAGTAGGCGACGCTGTAGGCCATGACAATGCTCATCGTCAGGACGGCGATGTTGCCCAGCATGAGTGATAGTTGCAGGGGGTTGGGTGGTAGCCCCTCAGGCGAACCGGCCAGGACAAGATAGGGAAACACGCCCAGGGCCGGCGCAATAAAGGCCAGTCCCAGGTAGGTCATCCGGCGCCTGGAGGCCCGCGTCAGGCAGCGACGGCGAGCGCGCCGCAAATTGGCAGCCCCCCAAAGGACGGTGAGGGCATAGTACAGGGTAAAGATCCAGAACAGCGGGCCCGCAGTCAGGTGGAAGGATGGCGGGTCAAAAGGTCCTTCTACAACCAGGAGATCGGTCGCCAAGACCATCCAAAGAAAAACGATGCTACCGGCGTAGCTCGCGAGCACCGCCACCCAGCGCAATCGCGAGTGCAGGTTGGTGGAACGCAAAAGGGCATCGGAAAAGTGTATGTAGGCGGCGGGCACGAAGGCAATGCCGATCCACTGGAACTTGAGCCAGCGGAAGGCCGTTTCTTTGGTTTGGACCTCGTAAAGGACGACATCGCCGGCGTAGACAATGAACAGGAAGGTGAACAAAGCACAAAAGGCGCGGGCTACCTGGCTTTGGAAATTGTGGAAGAGGAGGTAGATCAACAGAGAGAACGACGTCAACACGATCGTCGCCGCCAGCACCTGGTTGATCAGGAGCAATGCTCCCGTTATCAATCCGGCTAGGTTTGTCATACCCGCTCAGTCCCGCGTCGCCGCATCCTCACTCTGCGTTCTGCTCCATCAGAACCGCAGCCCGCCAAAACCATCACCCATGTTCCAAGGTCTGGGGATCCAGGATTTGCCTCGAACGACCCTCAGCGCAAGGGGTGAACAAAGTGGAGGGCAATGTCCTCGTTGGTATAGTAGTGATCGTTGAACCCACAGAACTGGAACCCAAGTTTCTGAAAGAAGCACAGGGCCGGGTAGTTCTTGGTCGTTGCCTCGGCCATGAGCGCTCGCAAACCCTGGCCCCGCGCCCATTGGCGGACATTGAGGACGAGGGCTTTACCCACACCTTGCCTTCGTTGTTCCGGATCCACAGCCAGGTTGACGATCCATGCCGTTTTTTGCCACGGGCTGTCGATCACATCGATATAGCCTGCGACCTCGCCCTCCAGGTCTGCAACCAAGAACCCCTCGTTCCGTTGCCAGTCGCCGACCAGTTGCTGCACATCGCGGGGATATTCGACCTTCATTCTGCGGGGGATCCGTATGACGTCAAAGGTTACCGCGGTTTTCCGTTCCCCGGCTTCGACCTTCATCTGCCACACATGATCGGTATAGCACGTGTGATCGATATCCAGGCAAGCGTTTATGTCGGCCAATTCTGCTGGGCGAATGATCATCTTTTTTCATCTCCCCACGATTTCAGATTGATTGTACCATTCTCAGCGAGAAAAGGCAAGCGTTTGCCCATCGGGCGTCAGGGTGTGCGCATTCCAGGATTTTGGTCAGGTTGGCTCTTTGTCACCAACGCCCGCGTTGCTCTCTCGCCTATGCCATAGTATAATGGTCGCAGAAGCGCCGGACACAGCGGAACCCGGATGAACCCATTTCCACCGGGCCCAAGAACTGCGAGCCGACGCGGAAAAGAAGGATCCGAACCCAAGATGCTGACCATCGATGGCGCTTATGGAGAAGGCGGCGGTCAGGTGCTGCGCACGAGTTTGAGCCTATCGATCCTCACCGGGCAGCCGGTGGAGATCGTGCACATTCGCAGCGGCCGGTCGAAACCGGGATTGCTGCCCCAGCACCTCACGGCGGTGCGCGCCGCCGCCAAGATCTGCAACGCCGACGTGCAAGGCGCCGATCTCCACTCTCAGGCGCTGCGTTTCGCCCCTCGCTCCACGCCCCAGGCGGGCGCCTACACCTTTGACGTGGCCCACGCTGCCAAGGGTGGAAGCGCCGGCGCCGTGTGCCTGATCCTTCAGACGGTTCTCCTGCCCCTGGTTCGGGCCGAGGGAACCTCGCAGATCACGCTGCGGGGCGGCACCCACGTGGCCTGGAGTCCCTGTTTTGATTACCTCAAGAGGGTGTACTTGCCCACCCTGGCCCGGTTGGGGATCGCCGCCAAGGCCCATATCCGCAAATGGGGCTGGTATCCCCTGGGCGGCGGGGAGATCGTCGCCGCGGTGCAGGGCTTGGGTCCGGGGGCGACCTGGGATGGGTTGGACCTGCGTCAACGGGGTTCTCTGCTGCGGGTGCGGGGGATTTCGGCCAGCAGCAACCTGCCCAAGCATATCCGCACGCGCCAGGAGCACACGGCCCTGCATATGCTGCGATCCCACGGGGTGAATGCCCGGGTGGATGCACTGGATGCGCCGTCCAAGGGACAGGGCACGGTGGTGTTTCTGTGGGCAGAATTCGACCAGGTGCAGGCCGGGTTCACTTCCCTGGGCGAGCGGGGCAAGCCCGCCGAGCGCGTGGCTGAGGAAGCCGTTGAAGGACTCTTGCGCTATCTGGAGGGCGACGCCGCCCTCGATCGACACCTGGCTGACCAGGTGGTGCTTCCCCTGGCCCTGGCAAATTCGTCATCGGCCTTTACCACCGAGGCCGTATCTCAACACCTGCGGACCAACGCCTGGGTGGTGAACCAATTCCTGCCGGATCGGGTACGGGTGGACGGTGAGGAAGGGCAACCGGGCGCCTGCCAGATCGGGTAATCCCACCCCAGCCAATTCCTTGGATTCTTGGATCCAGCAAAAAAGAGCCCCCTTGGGACAGCGAGAGAGGGCTCTTTTTCCAGCGTGCACGAATGGTCAGATCCGCGGAACCTCGTAGGCCAGGGCCGACAGTCGCTGACCTCCGACGGCCAGCTCCCAGCGCGGCAGCCAGGCCAGGGCAAAGAGGTCGAGCCGTACATCGGCGCGGCGGGGACGCACTTCTACCGTTTCCACTTCCTCGATCCGATCCGCCCAGTCGGCCCTGAGCCGTTCCTCTTCTTGCGCGGCCTCGGCCGCCAATTCCTCCATCTCTTTCTGCAGGTCTGCGATTTCGCCTTCCAACTTTTCCACGTCGGCTTTGGCTTGTTGGGTCATGCGCCTGCGGCGGCTGGCTGTCGACAACCGGGTGGATGACTTGCGCTTGGAAAAGAGGCCGATCACCGATTCGACGCCCGATAATAGCTCTTCTTGTTTGAGGGCTTCGTGTTCTGTTTTTTCCTTGTCCAACTGCCGCTCTTGGCTGCGCAATCGATCTTCTACCCGATCCAGTTTGGACTTGTACTGGCCGGCGAGTTTTTTCACTTCGTCGTCGACGATCTCTTCGGCGGCCTTGCGGTACCGCCTTTCAAACTGGCTCTCGCTTTCGCCGATTTTGGAATAGAGCTTGAGATGGGGGTGGTAAAACAGATTGACTGTCGTGTTGTAGTAGAGATAGTCCTCAAAGTCTTTCTTCAGGGTTGTGTACTGCCTGGCCTCGCCCAGCTCAGAGGGCAGTTCGGCAAAGAACGCCCCTCGTTCAGGGGTGCGCTCCAGCCGACGGGTCTCTAGCTCCACTTGAGCCGTCGACCAATCGGATCCACGCGCTCGATCCTCCACCGTTAGCAGATAAGCCACGTCCTCGGCGTGGTTTTGGCGGCTCTTGGTGTGCTCGAATCGCACTGTGGCTGTGCCCAGCAACGCCGGCTCATAGACCAAATAGGGCTGTTGTTCGGGGCTGGGTTGCACTGACCAGGTTTGCTCGCGGGCCAGCCGGTCCATCGCGGCCTTGAACGAGACGGTCGGGGGCAAAAAGACCTGCTCAACTGTCGACGGCAGTTGGGGCGGAACCGAGAGATAGGGCAAGCCTGGCTTTGGCTCGGGAGATGCAGTTTGCCGTGGCTGGGCGACTGGTTGAGCGGTGCTCGGCTCTGCGCTGCGCGGCTGAGACGCCGCTTCGGCCACCGGCGCAGGCGGCTGTTGTCCGACCAACTCTTTGACCTGCAAGCGCGTGAGCGGTCCTCGCAGGTAGCTCATGGCCCAGCGAGTGTAAAAGATGATCGGGTGGTCCTGGTGGACATTGTGGAGCAAGAACATTCGCGACCGAAGGGCCGAAATGATGTTGTCAAAATCGCTTCGTTTGAGCCCGGCCTCTGTCACCTGTACCCCTTCCAGGCCATCGAGCAACCGTTGCTTGTCCCGGTCGGTCTGCATCCGGCCGATCATCCAGGTTCCACAGTTTGCCAGCGCTTTGTAGTCCAGGTCGACGGGGTTCTGCGTGGCCAATACCAGGCCCAATCCAAAGGCGCGGGCTTGTTTGAGCAGCGTGAGCAGCGGCTTTTTGGTGGGTGGGTTTCCGGGGTGGGGCGGCAAATAGCCAAACATCTCGTCCATGTATAGCATGGCTCTCAGGCTCGTGGTGCCGCTCTGCCTTCGCATCCACATGACCACCTCTTCCAGCAGCAACGTGACAAAAAACTGCCGCTCTGATTCCGATAGGTGGGCGATGTACATAATACTCACCTGGGGCTTGCCCGAGGGTGATTTCAGGAATTGGCCAATCTCCAGCGGCTGGCCCTGAATCCAATCGGCAAAAGCTGGCGAAGCCATCAATCCATTGAGGAGCATGGCCAGCGCCATGCGGTCCTTCTCGGGGTAAAAGGTGTCGACCGGGAACACCCCGAGCTGGGAGAATGGCGGGGTTTGCACACGCATGATCAATTGAGGTAGATCGAGATCCTCACCCGCGCGCCAGGCTTGATCGAAAATGTTGGAAAGGAGGATGTGCTCGCGACTGCGCATCGGATCGGCCTGGATGTTGACGAGGGCCAGAAGCGCCGAAACGACGCTCTCGATCTTGTCGCGCAGCAACTCGTTGTCGGTTTCGAAAGAGAGATCTGGCGCCTTCAAGCTGCTGAGAATGCTCACCTGGCGGCCGGCGCTGCTGCCCGGCGTATAGATAGCAAAATCAGCCGATTCCTTCAACCGTCGAATGCGGTCGGGGCCCTGCCCCGAACCGGCGAGCCCTTTGCGCCAGTTTTCGGCCGTCGTTGCCGCAAACTCGTCCAACTCCAGACCCTTGCGGCGCGCATCGTCGGGGTTGACCCACGGTCGAAAATCCTCGGGCCGCAACTCGGGAAAGGTCAACAGCAGATTGGTCATATCCCCTTTGGGATCGATGATCAAGCTGGGCACGCCATCCAGGGCGGCCTCCTCGATCATGATAATGCCCAACCCTGTCTTGCCACTGCCTGTCATGCCCAAACAGACGGCATGGGTTGTCAAATCGCGGGCATCATACTGGACGATCTCATCCAGCGATTCTCCCTTGGTCAGATCGTACTGCTGGCCGAGGTAAAAGCTGGCCAGTCGCTCCACATTTTCCATGACCGGATCCTTCTCCTTTCTCTGCTGGATTGTCAGGGTACCAGGGTGGTACGGATTGGGTAGCCTACGCATTGTACCACAACCGCCGAAAAAGGCAAAAGAAAAGGGGTGACACCGGGCGGCGTCACCCCTATCCGTCGGTTCAGGATAACACTACTACC
>CAYVLO010000146.1:0-7913 GCA_964452125.1 uncultured Anaerolineaceae bacterium
ACGGAACAGCCGCCCTGCGGGCTGTCGGGTGAGCCATTGTCATTACCCCCCTTTTTTCGCGGCGATGGCGCAGAGTGGCTGAATCAGCGCTTGTGGTGTATAATGGGCTCCGATGGGAGCGCGGACGGGTTCGATCCGTACCCGAGGACCGGGAAGGGCCCATCCCTTGGCAATCGATTATGACAGATCTGAATCCAAAGAAACGGGTTTCTCTGGCACAAAAGTTGGACTTTTCGGGCGGCGTACATCCCTTTTTGTACGTCCTCGTGGCGTTTTTTGCCTTCCGGCTTATGGCCGTATTTCTGGTCAAGCCAGGTGGTTATATCACCACGGTGTCCGATTTCACCTTCTATCGTCTGTTGGCCTCCTACGCCTCGCAGGATTTTTACCCTTCGGTCCACTATTGGATGGAGTACCAACCCCTGTTTCCCTGGGTGCCGGTGGCCATCTATCGCCTGAGCCTGCTTTTGCCCAATTGGGGCGCGCCGGGATTTTGGTTCAACAGCCTTTTGGCGACGGTCTTTCTCCTCGCCGAGACGGCCAACCTGATCTTGCTCTACGCCCTTGCCCGCAAGCTCTATGATCGGCAGACGGCCCTCCGCGTGGCCTGGACCTACAGCCTGCTCTTTTTGCCTTTGCTGATCATGTTGGGTTGGTTCGATGTGCTGGGTCTGACCTTCCTCTTGCTGGCCCTGTACTTGACGCTGGTCCGGCGTCCGTGGGCCGGTGCTGTCGTCGGTGGATTGGGCTTCTTGGTCAAGTTGCTGCCCATCGTCGTCCTGCCCGTGACCTTCTGGCGCGAGCCGACCTGGAAGCGACGGGCGATCCTGGTGATTGTCACCATCCTGGTGATCGTAGCCGCGGCCCTGCCCTTTGCGTTGTTGAACCCCGAGCTGTTCACCCTGTCGTGGACCATCAACCTCAAGCGGAGTTCGTGGGAAACGATCTGGGCTTTGCTGGAGGGATATACCTCCTACGGATTGGCCGGCGGCGGCAACCGCTTCGACCCGGCTGCGGCCGGCGACCTGCAGCACCCCAGTACCCTTCCCTGGGGGATCATCTCGGCCGGGTTTGCCCTGCTCTATCTCTGGCTCTGGACCCGGCCCATCGATTGGCACGATGACCGGCGAGCCGTGGCCTTTACCGGTCTGACCATCAACCTGCTGACCCTCTACCTCAAGGGCTACAGCCCGCAATTCATCGTCTGGCTGCTGCCCTTTGCCCTCCTGCTGCTACCGGGGTTGCGGGGCCTCGTCTACGCCCTGCTTCTCAGCGCGGCCAATCTGGTCGAGAGCCCGATCTATTTCACGCTGCTGCCCGACCAGACCTGGCTCCTCACCGGGGCGGTGCTGGCGCGCACCGGCCTGTTGATCCTGCTGGCGGTCGAATATGGGCGCATGGCCCTCGGTCGGCCTCTGTCAGTGGGGCTCAGCCGCCGCCTGTGCCTGGGCGCGGCGACGTTGCTGGCCTTGCTGGGGCTGGTGGCCATTCCTTTTGCCTACAACGCCTATTACCAACAGAGCCTGGCGTCCACCCCCTATCGGCCCCTGATCGAGACGTTGGCGGCAGAGGCCCAACCCGGCGACCGGGTCGTCATCGGCGGCGACGAGCCCTCGGGCGCGCAGGGCGTGTACGACGCCGTGTACGCCTTTCTGCAGGCCGATTTCGACGTGACGTCGGTCCAGGTCGATTGGTGGTTCCCCGATTGGCAACCGCGCCTGGAACGGGCGGTGACCGGGCACGATCGCACCTGGCTCTACGCTCCCGCCGGCTCTCCACTCCATGAGTGGCTGGCCGAACGGTACGCGCCTCTGGCTCGCCACGAGTTCGAGGGCTGGCTCCTGACCGGGTGGGATACCGGTGGTCGCTAGAGAGCGCCGGATGGCTGGGAACCGGGACAGCTTGATCGCCGTCGCCCTGGCGGCGTTGGTGTTCAGCCTCTACCTGCTGACCTTCAGCGGCGGCTATCACTCCAGCGACGAACTGTCGATGCTGGCAGCCACCGACAGCCTGGCCCGCCGTGGCCAATGGGATATCGAGCTGTTGCGTTGGATGGGCGAGCAGCAGGGCTCCTTCGGGCCCGATGGACACCTCTACTCCCGCAAGGGCATCGGCATGACGCTGGCTGCCCTACCCGCCACCTGGTTGGCCCTGCAATCGGAGCAGGTGGGCAACGTCCAGGCCGCCATGTTGACCAACGCCATCATTACCGCGCTGACCTGCGTCCTGGTCTATCTCTTTTTGCGGCGGCTCCATTACCGGATCGGCGTCGCCTTGGGCGTGGCCCTGGCCTTTGCTCTGGGCACCATGGCCTGGCCCTACGCCCGCTATTTCTTTAGCGAATCGCTGGCGGGCCTGGGGCTTATGCAGTGCGCCTATTTTCTGCTGCGCTTCCGCGATCGACAGGACGGGGCCAGCGCCCTGTGGGCGGGGATGGGCCTGGGGGTGGCCTTGCTCTCGCGGCTCAACAACGCCATTGTGGCCCCCTTTCTGGGGATTTTGCTCCTGGTGTACGTCTATCGCCATGTGGGGCGGCTGGGGCGCCCTGGGGATTGGCTCAAGCCGGTGGCGCTGTTTGCCATCCCTGTGGCGGCGGCCCTTGCCGTCACCGGCTGGTACAATTGGATCCGCTTTGGCAACCCCCTGATCACCGGCTACCTGCCGGAGGAGCGCTTTGCCACGCCCTTCCTGGAGGGGTTCTACGGCCTGATTTTGAGTCCGGGCAAGGGGTTGCTGTGGTACAACCCCCTCTTTTTTGCCGCCCTGGCAGCCTGGCCGATCTTTTATCGGAGACACAGGGCCGAGGCGCTCCTCGCAGCGGCTGTGGTACTCAGCAACGTGGCCTTTTATGCCCCCTGGTACCTGTGGTGGGCCGGGCACAGTTGGGGACCGCGCTTTTTGGTCACGATCCTGCCCTTTGCGATTCTGCCTCTGGCTCCAGCCGTGGAAGCAGCCCTCCGGCCTGGCGACTCCACGGTGCGCCGCCGCCTGTGGGCTGTCGGATTGGGCGCCCTGGCTGTGGTGAGCGTCGCCGTCCAGCTCTTGGGCGTGGCCGTCGATTTTAACCTCTATCTGGAGGATGCCTTTGCCGAATTGGGGCTTTACCACCCCGACACCCTCTTTACTCTGGCCCATAGCCCCTTGGTGCGGCAGATCGGATACCTGCGCCCCGAAAACCTGGATCTGGCCTGGTTGCGTGATGGCGTCCTCAACGGATCGGCCCTCTTTTTGAGCCTTCTGGCGGTGATGATCTCTGCCCTGACCTTGTGGATCGTGCTGCGCACTCGCACCTCTCAGCTCAGGGCCGGCCCGCTCCTGGCCCTGATCGCCATGGTGATTCTGATAGCTGTTCGGGTGATGCCCCTCTATGCCCCCAAGGGCGATGTGGCCCAGGCGGCCCAGGCTCTGGCCCGCGTGGAACGCCCCAGCGAGGTGGCAGTCCTCACCGATTCGCTGAGAACCGAGGCCTTTCAGGATGCCTACGATGGCCGCCTGTGGGTGTGGGGGACGTCGTCGCCGGCGGATGTGCGGGTGGAGTGCGCCGCGACATGGGTGATCGGTCCCGGCGCCCCCGAAGGGGCGCCCGCCCGTTTCCAGGTGGGCGAGGTGCGGCTCGATTTTTTCCCCGAGAACACCCAGGTTTTTGAGCTGAATCGGCTGCCCATTCCCCTTTTGCCCTCCCCCAGCCAACTGGGGCCGGGGATCGAGCTGGTCGCTGCCCTGGTGGACGACGCTCCGGATCCCCATAGAGGTACCCTGTCCGTCACCCTGACCTGGCGCTCCGTCGACCCGGTGGATACGGCATACACCGTCTTTGTGCACCTGGTCGATGACCAGGGCGTCAAGGCCGGGCAGGTCGATCGTCCGCCCTGCTTGGGGGGATGCCCGACCGACGCCTGGCGTCCGGGCGATCTGATCACCGAGCGCTACGACCTGCCGCTCACCCCCTCTGCATCAGAAGGCTCCTATCAAATCATCGTGGGCATGTACGACCTCAGCACTGGGGCAAACCTCTCCTGGTTCGATGCCCAGGGCCGCGATTTGGGGCCTCACCTTTCCCTGGGTGTCCTCGAGCTTCCGTCCCCATAGGGAGATCCGATCGATTTTCACCCCGTTGCAAAATCGGGCTCTGTAGATGGCTTGGCCTGGGTTGAGGTGTAGGACTTGGCCCTCGGCGCTCGGGTATTGCCATCACGGATGCACAGGGTAAGGGGGAGGCCGCCGCCGAGGCGCGGATGGCAACTGAAGGTTGTGCGCGATCTCGCGCGAGCATTGAGACCGACCCGGAAACCGGCTCTTGAGGTCCACGAACGAATTGCGTCCACACTTGACATTTCGTGCGAAATGTGGTACAAAACATAAGGTTTGTATGTTATCTGGTGGATTCTGTAAAAAGGAGGTGTATGATGGCATTTCGTTACACAAATTCCCGTGGTAACACCTATATCTTGCACAGCACGACCCGCGCCCTCAAAAGCGGCAAGGAACAGACCCTGTATTTCTTTGCCCGAGAAGAAAAAGAGGGCGCCTTGGACGCCGTCCCAGAGGGCTATGAAGTATCGGAGAGCCGGAACGGGCTCCCGGTCCTCAAACGCAAAGCCTGATCCCCAGGCCATCTCTTGAACTCGGGCCCGCCCCCAGGGGACATCCAGGGTGGGCTGCCGGGACCGACCTGTACCTCAAGGAGGTCTGGTTGCGCCGCGGGTTCACCTCGCGGATAGCTGGGCCTGTATCGTTGCGGACTAGACGGGGATATCGGGAGAGTCGATCCTGCAAAAAAGGGAGCCGAACCCACTCGTGGGCCCGGCTCCCTGCTATTTGTGGCACCCACGGCGCTATCCCGGCACGGGCTGGCCCTGGCCTTTGACGAGCATCCGGTAGGTCTTTTCGATGCGGTCCCAATGGCCCTCGCGATCCAGCGACCAGAAGCGGCCGATGATGGTCGCCACCTGCCCCAGCCCCAGTCGCTCGGCTTCTCGCTCCACCTGTTCGACATAGAGGGCGCCGCTTTCGGGTCGCTCGCCGCGCCGCCCCAACATCCCGTGGACATAGACCTCGGGCACGCCTTGTCGCCGCGCCGCTTCCATCAGCGCCAGCAGGTGGTCGACGGAACCGTGGGAGCTGTAAAAGGAGATGATGCCCAGCAGGTGCAGCCGCGTGCCCTGCCTTTTGGCCCCTTGCATGGCCCACACGAAGGCCTCGTTCTCGTAAAAGCTGCCGTCGGCCAGCGCCTGGTTGATGCGCACCCGGTCGGCGGGAACCACCCGGCCCGCGCCCATGTGCAGGTGCCCCGCTTCCGAGTTGCCCACAGTGCCGGGCGGCATGCCCACCGCAGCCCCCGATGCCGCGATCTGGGTGTGGGGCCAGGCCGCCATCAGGCCATCCATCGTCGGGGTGTGGGCCTGGGCGATGAGATCGCCGCGACCGCCGTCGCCGATGCCCCAGCCATCCAGGATCAGCAACAGCACCCGCCGCTCCCCGGCAGGCGGGGGGGAGGCCAGCAGGCTGCGCCCGGTCATGGCGGTGGGTTGGGGCAGGCCCAGCAACTGCAACACCGTCGGCGCCACGTCGGTCAGCGCGCCCTGGTCATGCAGGCGAGCGTCTCCGCCCAGCGTGGGATCGATCACGATCATGGGCACGGGGCTGTCGGTGTGGCCGGTGTCAATGGTTCCATCGGGATAGTACCAGCGTTCGACGGTGCCGTGGTCGGCCGTCACCACAGCCGTCACCCCGGCTTGGCGGGCCGCCTCGACGATCCGCCCGGCCTGGGCGTCCACCGTCTCCACAGCCACCCGGATCGCTTCGGGGTTCTCAATGTGGCCGATGACGTCCACGTTGCACAGGTTGACGACCATCAGGGCATTGCCCGGATCTTGCATGGCGGCGATGGCCGCTTCGGCTACCTCGGCCGCCTTCATCGTCGGCGGCATGTCGGCGTGCGTCTCGGGACGAGGGGAGGGGATCACCATCCGCTCTTCGCCCGGCAGGGGGTCCTGATTCTTGCCGTTGAGAAAATAACTGAGGTGAATGGCCTTTTCCGACTCGACGACCTTGACCTGGCGCAACTCGGCCCGGCTGACGACTTCGCTCAGGGTATCGCCCAGCCGGCTGAGGGGCGGAAAAGCCACCTGGACATCCAGATCGGGGTGGTATTCGATCATGGTCACAAAACCCACGTCCATGGGCGGGCGGCAAAAGTGGTCAAAGTCACGGTCGATAAAAGCGGATGTAAGTTCGACCTCGCGCTCGCCGCGAATGTCGTAAAAGATGACATAGTCGCCATCCTGGATCGAGCCGACCGGCTGCCCGTTGCCGTCTACGCGGACCAACGGCTCCAGCGATTCATCCTCTTGGCCAGCCCAATAGGCGGCACGCACCGCCTGAGCCATGGGGTATTGGCGTTCCATTTCCTTCCTCCCAAAGAGATCGGCGTCCGGCGGCCCCGGTTTTCGGGAATGTGCCGTCAGACGCCGACCATTCTACCCCCATCCAGGGGATTGACAAGTTTGGGCCGCCCGGTGGCGGCCGTTCGATCTCCCTACTCGGGGGTGACCCGAAACCCACATTGGGCCAGGGGTTCCAGGATCTCGTCCAGGCTGGTCAACCACAACCCGGCCTTGCGGGAGATGTGCTCGGTCCAGCCATAGGTGTCAAAGGTAAAGGTTTCCTCGCGGGCGCCCTCCAGAGGGATCATGTAATTGGCCTGGCGATAGTAGTCCTGGGCCAGATAGCCCTCATCCATGACCGCCATGGCCCGGTCGATCGCCTCGTCGTCCAGCTCGGGGTAGGTTCCCTCAAAAACGGCAAACTCGAGAGGATAGCGGGGGCGCGGCGGCGGGCTCTCGGCTGGGTAGCCCATTGCCAGGTGTACCAGGGGAAAGACCCGCGGCGGCAGGCGATATTCTTTGATGATGGCGGCCGCGCGATAGGGCGCCGAGCCCAGAAAGCAACTGCCCAACCCCAAACTTTGAGCAGCGATGACCATATTTTCGGCCATCAGGGAGGCATCCTGGATGCCGAACAGCAATAACGACAGGTCATTGGTGGCCATCTTCCAGTGGCGGCGGGCCATCATCCGCTCGTGCCGGTGGGCATCCACGCAGAGGGTGAACAGCAACGGGGCGCCAAAGGGGTTTCGATCCCGCTTGCGCGACAGGAGCAGGCTGCCGAGCTGATAGGCAAAAGGCGCCTGCTGCCCAGCGCGGACGATGGTCTCCAGCACCTCGTCGCTGGGGTCCTCGTCGGTAAAGGCCCGGATCGACGCCCGATTCATCATGGCTTCGATGGCTGGACTCTCTGGCATTCCCTCTCTCCTTGGCCTTGTGACCCGAATCCGCTCAGCTTGTCGGACGGTCAGACTCCCTACTCCTCTGTCTGTTCCGGGTCTGGGTCGAACTGGAGCGAAACCGAATTGACGCAATATCGCAAGCCGGTGGGCCGGGGGCCGTCTTCGAACACGTGGCCCAGGTGGCCCCCACACCTGCTGCACCGGATCTCGGTCCGCACCATGCCGTGGCTCAGATCCCTGTGGGTGTCGATCGCGCCCTCGTCGACGGCCGCCCAAAAGCTGGGCCAGCCCGATCCCGACTCGTACTTGGTGTCGGAATCGAACAGCTTCTGTCCGCAGGCCGCGCAGCGATAGGTGCCCCGGTCTTTTGAGAGAACATATTCGCCGGTAAAGGGCGGTTCAGTGCCCTTTTGCCGGATCACGTGGTATTGCTCGGGAGTGAGTTGTTCGCGCCACTCCCGTTCGCTCTTGGTACCCTTTTCCATGAACCGTCCCTTTCTGTTCCTACTTTTGGGACCTATTGTATCCGATTCAGCCACTTGGGTCTGCAATCGCCGTCACATGGGCGCGATCTAGCAGCTTGTCGGAGAGAAAACCACCGAGGCAAAACGCCGTCTATTTTGTC
>CAYVLO010000147.1:0-7835 GCA_964452125.1 uncultured Anaerolineaceae bacterium
CACACCACATACAGTACCTCTTTTCCCCCGACTGCCCTTTTTGCAGGGCAGTCATAAATGCGTTCGCCCTGAACCGACAGGCCGATACATTGACAATCGGCTCCTTTTCGAATATACTCTCAACGGTTCTACCACGGGAGGTAATGCCTGCGCAAAGGAGCATTGGACGGTATGAGAGACGATATTGCCGAAGTGTTGGTTTCAGAAGAGGCGATCCGGGCCCGAGTCCTGGAACTGGGCGCGAGGATTTCCGCCGATTATCGGGACAAGGTTGGACCCAAAGCTCCATTGGTTTTGGTCGGGTTGCTGCGGGGCGCCATCGTCTTTCTCTCCGATCTAATGCGCTCCATCGATATTCCCATCCATTTGGATTTCATCGGCATTTCCAGTTATGGGATGAACACAGAGAGCGGCGCGGTCCGGTTGGTCATGGACCTGGAAACCGACATTGCCGGACGCCATGTGGTGATCGTTGAGGACATTGTCGATACGGGCAAGACCCTTTCCTATTTGATGGCTACCCTCAAGGCGCGCCACCCCGCCAGCCTCAAGATCGCGGCCCTTTTGGACAAGCCGGGCCGGCGCCAGGCGCCCATTGAAGTGGACTATGGGGGTTTCGAAATTCCCGACAAGTTTGTCGTGGGGTACGGTTTGGACTTTGCCGAGGGATATCGCAACCTGCCCTTTGTGGGCGTGCTCAAAGAGCACCTGTACAAAGAGGTGCTGATGCGCGAGGCTATCCTCCGCCAGATGGGCAATTATCTCACGCGAACGATCAGCCTGGAGGCGTTGGTCCAGTGGGCCCAAGATACCCTGACGTCGAGCGATCTCTCGCCCGACGATGCGTCGTTCCTTCGGGACCTGCTGGCCCGGGCCGGCACGCCGGGCGATGAAGGTTTTGGGTTGACCATGGAGGACTGTGCGCTCTTGCTGGGCCGGTTGGGGCAGGAGCTGCGGGTGAGCACCGGCCCCCTGACTCGTCGGTAAGGGAGGTTTTCGATGACGCTGGATACTCGGATTGCGGCGGCTCGGGGCAACGTGCCGGTCGATCTATTGCTCAAGGATGCCCGGTTGGTCAATGTAATCTCGGGTGAGGTTCACGACGCCGATATTGCCATCCATGAGGGTCGGGTTATCGGGTTTGGCCGCTACGAGGCCCAACAGGTGGTGGACCTGAATGGCCGCTTTGTTTGCCCTGGGTTCATGGATGCCCACGTTCACCTGGAAAGCTCGATGGTTCAGCCTTCAGAGTTTGCCCGCGCTGTGCTCCCCAAGGGCACGACGGCTGTTGTCTGTGACCCTCACGAGATCGCCAACGTGCTTGGGCTGGAGGGAGTTCGTTACATGCTGGCTGCCAGCGAGGGACTGCCGTTGCGCGTCTATGTCATGGCCCCCTCGTGCGTGCCTGCCACCCACATGGAGTCGGCAGGGGCCACCCTCACCGCCGACGACATTGCCTCGCTGTGGGAGCACGAGCGGGTGTTGGGCCTGGCAGAGATGATGAACTATCCCGGCGTCCTTTTTGGCGTGCCCGAAGTATTGGCCAAGATCCAGGCCGCCGGGACCAGGCCGGTGGATGGGCATGCCCCCGGTCTCTCGGGCCTGGATCTCAACGCCTACATCACGGCGGGCGTCCGCTCGGATCACGAGTGCACCGATCTGGAGGAAGCCCGTGAGAAGCTGCGGCGCGGCATGCACATCATGATCCGCGAGGGTACGACGGCCCGCAACCTGACGACGCTGCTTCCGCTGGTCTCTGCCGAGAATTCGTTCTTTTGTCACTTTTGCACAGACGACCGTCACCCGGACACGTTGCTCAGCGAAGGGCATATCGACAGCATTGTCCGCCAGGCGATTGCCTGGGGGTTGTCGCCAGTAACGGCCATTCAGATGGCGACGATCCACACGGCCCATTACTTTGGCTTGAAGAATCAGGGCGCGGTGGCCCCTGGGTATTGGGCGGATCTGTTGGTGTTGGACGATCTGGAAACGGTCCAGATCTCAAAGGTGTATGCTGACGGACAACTGGTCGCCCAGGATGGTCAAGCGCTCTTTGACCGGGGGAAACAGGCCAAGGCGCCGCTTCCCTCCAGCGTGCAGGTAGATGTCGAGGCACTGGACCTGACCCTGGCGGCGGGCGAGGGTCCGGCCCGGGTCATTGGCGTGATTCCAGGCCAGATCGTCACCGAGGAGCTGCGCCTGGAACCGACCGTGCGAGATGGTCTGGTGGTGTCGGATCCGGCGCGCGATATTCTCAAGATGGCCGTCATCGAGCGGTATCGCGGCACGGGCCAAGTGGGCGTGGGGTTGGTCAAGGGAATCGGCTTGAAGCAGGGGGCCATTGCTTCCAGTGTGGCTCACGATTCGCACAATATTGTGGTCATTGGCGCCAGCGACAGCGACATGCGCGCCGCCGTGGCGGCCGTCGTCGAGATGCAAGGCGGACAGGTGGTGGTGACCCAGGGTCAGGTTGTGGCTGCCTGTCCATTGCCCATTGCCGGCTTGATGTCCGACCGACCGCTGGAGGAGGTGCGACAGCAGGTGGAGGCCCTCACAGAGGCCGCCCGGGTGCAGGGGTGCGTTCTGGATGATCCACTGATGACCATGTCCTTCTTGGCGCTGCCGGTGATCCCGGTCCTCAAACTGACCGACCTGGGGTTGGTGGACGTGGCCCAATTTCGCCTGGTTCCGGTCTTTGGCGACTAGCCAGATCGAGATGTCAGAGCGGGGAGGTGTGTGACCCCGCAAGAATACGTACGATGGCGATGAAAAGGAGTATCGAATGGCAGTAGCTGTGATTCTTGGTGCACAATGGGGAGACGAGGGGAAGGGCAAGATCACCGACCTTATGGCGGCCGAAGCTGACGTGGTTGCGCGCTTTGGCGGCGGCGACAACGCCGGACATACCGTCACCGTCGGCACCGAGCGTTTTGCCCTCCACCTGATCCCGTCGGGGATTCTCTATCCGCGGGTCACCTGCTTGCTCGGCGGGGGGATGGTGGTCAACCCCAAGAAACTGCTGGCCGAAATGGACGGCCTGGCGGCTCGGGGCGTGGACGTGTCCCCGTTGCGCCTCAAACTGAGTGGATTGGCGCACCTGATCCTGCCCTATCACCTGGCCCTGGATGAGGCTGCCGAGGAGGCCCGCCGCGGGTCGGCCATTGGCACCACACGCCGTGGGATCGGCCCGGCCTATACGGACAAGGCGGCGCGGACCGGCATTCGCGCTCAGGAAATGCTCCACTCACCGGAGCAGTTTGCGAACCGCATCCGCGAACAGGTGCAGGCCAAAAACCTGATTCTGGAAAAGGTGTACGGTCGACCCCCTCTGGATGCGGATGCCATTGTGGAAGATTATGCCAGCTATGCCCGGCGTTTGGCCCCTCACGTGGCCGATGTCTCTGATTTTTTGGAGAGATCGATTCGCTCGCGCAAGCGCATATTGGCCGAAGGCGCCCAGGGGGCTCTGTTGGATCTGGATCACGGGTCCTACCCCTATGTCACCAGTTCCTACCCGACCATCGGCGGCGTGATGATCGGGCTGGGCATGGGTCCTCAGTATATCGACCGGGTAGTGGGGGTGGTCAAGGCCTACCAAACCCGTGTGGGCGCCGGCCCCATGCCCACCGAACTCACCGGCGAGTTGGGCGATCGGCTGCGTGGGACCGGAGCCCAGCCCTGGGACGAATTTGGAACCACCACCGGCCGGCCTCGCCGGTGTGGCTGGCTCGATGCTGTGGCGCTGCGCTATGCTTCGCGCATTAATGGACTGACCGAGCTGGCGATCACCAAATTGGACATTCTTTCACGGTTCGAGTCGATTCAGGTGTGCGTGGCGTACGATCTGGATGGGCAGCGAATCGAGAGTTTGCCGACCGACCTGAGCGTTCTGGCTCGTTGCCAGCCGATCTATGAGACGTTGCCGGGTTGGCAAGCGGACATCGAGCAGGTTGCCAAGTTCGAAGAATTGCCGCGGGCGGCCCGTGGGTATGTAGACTTTGTCGAGGAGCGCGTGGGCATCCCAGCTAGCTTTATTTCAGTGGGTCCGGGCCGCGATCAGACCATTCGACGGTGATCGATATGTTCACAGAAGGTCGATCGTTTTCTTGGATGTGGGTGCTGGTACAGGCGCTTGTCATAGGCCTTGTCGTTCTGTGCCTGGCTGCCTGCGACCCTGCGCCGCTATTGCCTACTCCAGCGCCCGACGTGGAAACGGCGGTGCCACCGACCTCTCAGCCCCAACAGACTCAGGCGGTCGATCCGCTCCCTGCACCGGAGATCATCACACTGACGGTGTGGACCACCGAGCTTTTTTCGCCCACCCAGATGTTTACTGGTGGGCAGATCCTGGTTCAGCAGGTGGTGCAGTTCAAAGAAGCTCACGCAGATGCAGCCCTGGAATTTGTGGTGAAAAAGCCTTATGGCAAAGGCGGGATCCTTGACTATCTGCTGGCTACCCAGTCGGTGGTGCCGGATCTATTGCCCGATCTGGTATTGATCGATGTGGATGAGCTTGGTACGGCAGTGCAGGCTGGGTTGCTCCAGCCTCTTGACGATTGGGTACCCACGGAACTGAAAGAAGACCTGTATCCCGCCATACGACAATCCAACAGCTACGATGGACGGCTGTACGGCCTTCAGGTATTTGCCGATCTGGAACATCTCGTCTATAACACAGGCAAGCTGACCGTGTCGCCACGCTCGTGGCCTGGCGTCCTCAGTAACCCTGGTCCCTACATCTTTCCCGCGGGAGGCGAGGCTGGCCTGGCGAACGATGCTTTTTGGATCCAATACCTGGCGGTAGCGCCCGCACCTTCTAATGCCTCCGAGCGCCAGTCGACTCTGGATGAAGAAGGTCTGATCAGTGTGTTTCAATACTACCAGGAGGGTCTCACGCGAGGGATCTTTCCGTCGGCGATTCAGAGCTATCACGGGGTGGACGATTGTTGGAAGCAGTATCAGGCCGGCGCCGCCGTTCTCTCGCACGTGAACTCTCATCTATACCTGAGGGACCGCCAGTCGATTGCCAGTACCAGCGCGGCGTTGATCCCGGGCAGCAGTGGGCCTGCGGCCTCTATCAATCAAGGGTGGACGCTGGCCCTGGTCGCGGACGATCCGGTGCGCCAGGCTTTGGCCTCCGACTTTGCCCTACGGATGATGGCCCCCGATGTCAATGCGGCCTGGAACCGATCGGCTCGATACCTGCCCACGCGGCAAACCGCCTTGGCCGAGTGGGATCCGCTGGATACCTACACTTCTTTGGCCCGGCAATTGTTGGAGACGGCCCAACCCCGGTTGCGGTTGGCGAACTCGACTCAGGTATCAGCGGCGGTGCAAGAAGCGATCGAAAACGTGTTGACGCGCTCCTTGACGCCCGAAGAAGCGGCTGCCTGGGTCATCCAAGAGATCGATTGAGACCACCGTTGAGTGCAACCCCCCTTGGCTGGACCTACAGGTTCAACCAAAATATGCGTTGGAGGACTAATGAGTATTCGTTTTGGAACCGATGGCTGGCGAGCGGTCATTTCGGACACGTTTACCTACAACAATTTGCGCATGGTGGCCCAGGCAATTGCCGACTATGTGCGGTTGGAGGGGGATAACGGGCCCAATCCCGAAGTGGTCATCGGCTTCGATACGCGGTTTCTTTCCGATCGGTATGCCACCGAGGTGGCGCGGGTAATGGCAGGCAATGGCATTGTGGCCTGGCTGACGCGCGCTGATGCTCCCACGCCAGCCCTTTCCTACAGTGTTGTGGACAAAAAGGCGGCGGCTGGCATCATGATCACGGCCAGTCACAATCCGCCCCGCTACAATGGCGTCAAACTCAAAGCTTCCTATGGCGGGGCGGCTTCGCCTCAGCAGGCCCGGCGCGTCGAACATTTTCTGGAAGAAGCGGAAGCTCAAGCGCGCGGCCCCAACATTATGGATTATCAGCGTGCGCTGGATATGGACCTCATCCGTCGCTTTGATCCGGCGTGGGCCTACTATGGGCATCTGGCGACCCTGGTCGATCTGGATGTGATTTCGAGCGGCGAGCTTCGGATCGTGGCCGATGCCATGTATGGATCGGGTCGCGGTTGCATTAGCGAGATGCTGTCGCGAACTCGGTGCCATGTCCATGAAATTCGCGCCGAGATGAACCCGGGATTTGGCGGAATTCACCCCGAGCCCATTGCCCGCTATCTGAACGCCCTGGTTGCTGCCATGCAGAGCTGGCACGCCGATGTGGGTTTGGCCACGGATGGCGACGCAGATCGAATTGGCGCTATGGACGCCCATGGCAGTTTTATCGATCCCCACCATATCTTTGCGTTGGCGCTGCGCTATTTGGTGGAAAGGCGCAAATGGACGGGTACAGTGGTCAAGACGGTGTCTACGACCATGATGATCGACCGGCTGGCGCAAAAATACGCCTTGCCGATTAAGGAAACGCCGGTCGGTTTTAACCACATTGCTGATTATATGCTCCAGGAGGATGTGCTCATCGGCGGCGAAGAATCGGGCGGGATCGGGATCAAGGGCCATATCCCCGAGGGAGATGGAGTCCTGATGGGGTTGCTGCTGTTAGAGATCATCGCTGATGCCGGCGTGCCGTTGCACGAGCTGATCGCCGATTTGCAGCGTCAGGTCGGTCCCACCTGCTATGCCCGCACCGACCTTCGCCTGCGCCATGCGGTGAGCAAGGCGGATATGGTCGCTCGGCTGGTGGATGGCGCACCCGCCACTATTGGCGGGATGTCGGTCCAGTCGGTGGGTACGCTCGATGGCGTCAAATATCGGTTGGACGGCGAAGGCTGGCTGCTGATTCGTCCTTCGGGCACGGAACCTGTGTTGCGCGTCTATGCCGAGGCGCGGACCGAACAGGATGTGAAAGCACTCCTTTGCTTTGGGGAGGAGGTTGCGGCCCAAAAGTAGGCGCCGATACAGGGGAACAGAAGCGTCTCACTCAAAATCGTTCCCCGAGGTCTAATAGAGTGACGTCGCATGGGAAGCTTGGGGCCCAAAGGGCAAAAAAGGTCTCGCTGGAAATTGTTCCAGCGAGACCTTTTAGAAGAGGTTCATAAAGACCTGCAACAGGGAGCGGTGCCCATTAGAGGACATATGAGCCCAAGGTGGTCGCGAGGGAGGGCCCGTCCTGCGCTGATCGGGGAGGCAGTGCAGCGCGGCCGGTTTGGGATCGAGTCTGTGGACCTGGGCTTCGAGCTGCTGAATCCGGGCTTTGCGCAATGCAGCCATCGTCCGCTGGCTGTGGGGATGAAAGGCATAGGCCTGGCGCAGGTAGGCAATACGCTCCTGTTGACTATCGGCCAGATCGGCCAGCCGCAGCCAGGCCTCCTCATCGTCGGCTTGAAAGGCCAGAATCCAACGCAGGAACCGTCGCGCTCGCGGCAATTGGCCTGCCTCAATGGCGGCCTCTGCACTGGCCCACCATTCGGCAATCTGTTCTGCGACGGTCGATGGGGATATTGGATCGATCATGGCTTCATCGAACGAGTTTGGCACGGTAGACATTGTTTGCACCGGGTTTCGCCTGACTGTGTTTTGCTTCCCTACTATACTCGATTGGGCGCAGGAACGCAATGGTACTCGCGGACGAAAGAGTGGACCGTGGGGGCTAGTCCCTTTGGTTCATGGCCTCGAGAATCTCGTCCCAATGACGCAGCTCTAGGAGCCTGTTATGCATTTTGCAGCATGAAAGTGACGAACCGATGAGCCAGCATCATGGCAAACGCGAAAGTGCAGTCCGGCTGAACCAGTACAAAACGGGGGAACATCAGACACATGGATGGCCTGATAGAGGTTGCGCAATTTGTGGAAGAGGCAACGCTGCT
>CAYVLO010000148.1:0-7821 GCA_964452125.1 uncultured Anaerolineaceae bacterium
CCCCGTCGTTCCCGCGCAAGCGCCTGCGCACTCGCAGGCCGCGAGTCCGCTCGCGCAGAACCCATGGACCCCCGTTTAAGCGCGAGAGGGCTCGTGGCGGGGTGATGGCCAAGGCGGAGGCGCTGCTGGGCGCGATAGGCACGGGCGACGCATGCGTCGCCCGTACAAAAAGGCACACCTGCCCCAAGGAGAGAGACGACCATGATGAACCTACCCCCAGATCTGCTGGCCCGCTACGGGATCGACGTGCCGGTGCTGCGCGCCGAGGAATCGGCGGCTGGCTGGACCCTGTACCTGTACGGGGGCCGGGTGGTGCGTCACCGCACCGGCGCCGAGCCGCGGCCCGCGCCCAAACCGGCTCCTGGCGAGGACCTGACCGCCGCCCCGGGCATCGGCCGCCAGACAGCCCGGGCGCTGCGCCAGCGGGGCATCCACACCCGGTCCCAATTGGCCCGCGCCCTGCAAGAGGGCGCGCTGGACGATCTGATCCACGCCCGGGCCCGCGAGCGCCTGGAGCGCTGGCTGGCCGAATTCCCACCCGAGGAGGGAACGAACCCATGATCGACAAAATCACCTGGTCCACCGGCGCCGCCGCCGGATCGGCCGGATCGGCCTCGGCCGCCGGCTACAGCCCCCACCTGACCGGCAAGGTCCTGGCGGTGCAGGTGGCCTATGAGGACAGCCCGCCGGCGACCACCGACCTGACGCTGATCGACGAATCGGACCCCGCAGGCGAGACCATCGTCACGTTGGCCAACCAGGCCACCGACGTCAAGCTGTATCCGCGGCGCGGCGTGCAGTCCAACGCCAACGCGGCCCTGACCTACGACGGCACGCGGCCGGTGAGCGAGCCCTACGCCGTCCACGGACGGCTCAAGGCCACCCTGGCCCAGGCCAACGCCAACGACTCGGCGCGGGTCACCGTCTGGCTGGAGCGGTGAGCCATGGCTGCGACCCTGACCACGCTACGCGACCGGGTCGAGGCGACGCTGCAGGACGCCGCCAACGTGCGATGGGCCACGTCCGACCTGGACGAAGCCATTCGCCGGGCGCTGGAGGAATTCTCCAGCGCCTGCCCCCGGGAGGTCGTCGTCCCCGTGACGCTGGCAGCCGATGGCCGGGAGGTCGACCTATCGGCCCTCACCGGCCGGCTGCAGGTGACCCGCGTCTGGTTCCCCTACACCGCCGCCGACCCCGAGCATCCGCCCCGCTGGGCGCCGTTCGAGGTGTGGGGCGACACCCTCTATCTGGACACCGCCGACGAGCCCTCAGCCGGGGAGGTGGCCCGCCTGTGGTATAGCGCTCCCCACACCCTGAACGGGCTGGACGGGGCGGCCGCAACGACGCTGCCCACCGACGCTGAGGGCTTGGTCGTCGGCGGGGCCGCGGGCCAGGCGGCGTTGCAGCGGGCCGTCGAGCTGAGCGAATCGCTGAACGTCGACGCCGACGTCGTCGAACGGCTTACGATCTATGGCCGCGCCCGGCTGGACGAGTTCCGCGCCGGGCTGCGCGCCTGCCAGCGCCAGGCCGCGGCCCGGGATTCGGGCGTGTCGGGCGCGCCGCGGCTGGACCGTTGGGATGAACGGGACCCGGAACGATGGTAGGTCCGCACCGGCCCCCAAGGAGGCGCCCCCGATGAGGCTGAATCCCGAACACCACCCACCCCTCTACCACCTGCTGGCCCAGGAGCGGTACCGGGAGATGTTGCAGACCCTTACGCCGGCCCAGTTGGCCGTGGTGGCCCTCAAGCTGGACGGCATGAGCGAGCCGCAGATCGCCGCCGCCCTGGGCCTGTCGCGCCAGGGCGTCCACTATCGCATCTTGCAGGCCCGGGCGCAGTTGCTGGACAATCCCCGGCTGTGGGCCGACGGTCCGCCGCCGGCCTGGCTGCGTTCGGTCCCGATCCAAAAATCTCGGCGCAAAACCGCCCGGAGGTGAGCCATGCCCGTACAGGTGAAAGAATGGTGCCAACGCGACTGGACCCACCCCGGCTACGATCTGGAACGCTCGAACGCCGGGTCGATCCCGGCCCGCGGCGGCGCCCTGGCCGATCTCTACTGCCTGGCGCCCGATCCCCACAGCGGGGCGCTCAAGCGGGCGCCGGCTTGGGCGCTGGCGCCGGCCTATCCCAGCGGGGTGCGCGACGTGCAGGGCGCCTTTTTCGACGCCGACCACCAGCGCACCTGCTTTATCGGCGACCGCAGCGGCGACATGGTGCTGTTCTACACCGCCACCTGGAGTTCCTGGTCGAGCGTGACCACGCTGGTGAGCGGCAAGAACCTGGGGGGATTGGTGGGCCGCAACGTGGCCTACTGGGGCCACTATCTGTGGGTCATCGACGAGGACAAGAACGTCCACCGCGGCGCCGACTATACGGCGGCCCTGTCCTCCTTTTATGCGGGGGGCGACGCCGAGATCCTGTGCCCCATGAACGACCGGATGTTTGGCGCCACGAGCGCGGGGGTCATCCCGCGCCTGACCTCGGCCGGAACCTGGAGCGCCTACCATTCCCCGGTGGCGGCCCTCCACCCGGTCTACCTGACGCCCTTTCGCCAGTACATGACGGTCATCGCCAAGGGCGACGACGACACCCTCAGCATCTATCGCCTGCCCGACTGGTCGGCCAACTCGCTCCACCAACTGGCCCGGCTGCCCACGCCCGGCTATCTGGCCGAGATCGGCGCGCCCATCGCCCTGTACGACGACAAGATCTGGACGCTGGCCGGGCAGCAAAAGACGCCAAGCGATTATCGCATCGACGTCTATACCTTTGACGGCACCCGCACCCACCTGGGAGCGGCCATCAGCAACCTGGCCCGCTTTGGCCTGCCGCCCACCTCGGGCCTGCTGGTGTACCACGGGCTGCTGATCTTTTACACGCTGGATACCACCCTGGCGACCGGGCACGCCTTCCGGGCGCTGGTGGGCGACACCTTCACCGACTATGCGCCGCTGGGCTATGGCGCCGCCGGGGTCATGACGCCCTTTGCCGCCTGCATCGGCGACACGCTGGTGACCACGGCGCGCTACGACGGCGCGGAGCGGTTGTTCTACGCCCGCCGCGACCAGTTGGCCGACGGCTACCTGGTCACCGCCCGGCTGGATATGGGCCATCCGGGCCTGCTCAAACGGCTGGACACGCTGACGGTGATCCTGGATGGCGCGGGGGCCGATTTTTCGGTCAGCCTGCAGTACCGGGTGGACGATCAGGCCGACTGGACGACGACGACCACCGCTGCGGGGACGCGCATCGTCCGCGCGGCCGACCTGGCGACCGAGTTCTACCTGTTGCAGATCCGGGTAGAGATCGACGACGACAGCGCCACCAGCCAAGACATTGGCATCGAGGCGGTGTCGGCGGTGTACACGATCAGCACGTAGGCGGCGGGCTGGATAGCGCGCTGGTGTGATGGTAGGGGCGACGCATGCGTCGCCCCTACGTGGCGGAATTGCCTCTATCGTAAGAAAGGAACCGACCATGCTGACCCTGCCTGCCGAGCTGGACCGGCTGCTGCCCACCGACGAGGAAAAGGACGCTCTGGCCGAGCTGGCGCCCCAGGCCACCCCTCTCCTGAACCTGGCCGATGAGGCCACCGACCTGCTGGCCCTCGCCGGCGATCCGGGCCGCTTTCCCGGCGCCGCGGTGGTGGGTCCCAGCACCCAGGGCGCCCGCACGCTGAATGTGGCCTCCTTCTACTGGAATCTCACCAACGACACGACCCGTTCCACCTACCTGCACATCCGACCGCCGTGGCAGACCGGGTCCTACCGCATGTTCCACTTTCAGGCCCGCGGCTATTCGCTGCGGGCCGGGACCGGCAACCATGGCCTGCACCTGCACCTGGTGTGGAGCGGCTACCTGTACAACACGAGCCTGATCGAGACCAGCCACTGGGATCCTGCGGGCGTCCTGGCGCCGACGGCCTACCTCGGCTCGGACAACCATCTCTATCTGCGCGCCGGGCCGACCAACTGGTACGCCACTACCCTGTCGCTGGATTCGATCTATTGCACCGGCGGGGGCGTGCTGACCCGCGCCGATCTGGCGGTCACTTTTTCGACGTCGGCGACGCTGTAGGGCAAGAAGACCTGACGGGTTTTGAAAACCCGTCAGGTCTTTTGCTGTCCGCTCGTTGCCCCCCGAGTCGCGGGCCTGCCCGCGCCTAAGCCGGGGGGCCTACGAAATCACCGTTGCTTATTTGTCCGCCCCGGATCGTACCCCTTTGGAGTGCGCGCCTGCCTTGGCAGGACGCTTGCTTGCGCCAAAATTTGCGGCAGCAAGCTGCCGCACTCCAGAGGTTGTCATCACCGCGCGGGCATGACGACCTATGAGTCACCCGCCGCCCAAGACGTCGCCCCCGCGAAAGCGGGGGCCCATGTTTCTGCGCCGAAGGATGGATGGATGTCCGCCGACCTGGCGATCACCATTTCGACGTCGGCGACGTTGTAGGGCAAGAAGACCTGACGGGTTTTGAAAACCCGTCAGGTCTTTTGCTGTCCGGGCGTTGCCCCCCGCCCCCCACCCGCACGGTCCAGGCCTTGCAGGGGCGCACCTTCTTGCAGCGCAGCGCCTTTTGTGGGGATGCGAGGGCCCCATTTGCTGGCGCTAAATTCGTGCAATTCGTGTAATTCGTGGCTGACCCGGCGGTCCTGGGCCCCGCATTTGAGGCGTCGTGCGGACACGGGACGGGGAGCAGGTATTCTCAATCAGGCATCAGCATCGCCTTGATGCGGCACACGCGATTGCCCTGGAACCTGTCGAACTGTCGAATTCACTCTAGACAAAAAGAGCAGTTTTGTGCTATACTGAGGCATTCTACATCAAAGGAGCAAGACTGCGATGCGCGACTTTGTGATGGACATTATCGCCCCCATGCGCCCAGCCTTCCTCATGTCCGATCCCTCGTCGGTGGCCCTGGCTGTGGGCGTGGCCCTGTGGTCGGGGTATAGCATCAACCTCTTTCATCTCCTGCTGGTCCTCATCGGCGCCCTGGCCACCCAAGCGAGCGTCAACGCCCTGAACATCTACATCGACTTTCGCAGCGGCCTGGACCTGACCACCATCCAGACGCCCTTTAGCGGCGGGCTGCCCCGGCTGCGAGAGAGGCCCCAGGCGGCGCCCCTGGCCCTGGCCGCCGGGCTGGGCACCCTGGCCCTCGTCGTCCTGATCGGTGTCTATTTCATCACCGTCTGGGGGTGGGCTTTGTTGCCCCTGGGGCTGTTGGGCATCCTGCTCATCGTAGCCTACACCCCCTGGATCACGCGCATGCCTGCCGTCTCTCTCGCTGCCCCGGGCCTGGGCGTGGGCATTTTGATGGTCATGGGCAGCCATTTCTGCCTCACCGGCGAATACACCTGGCCCGCCTTTTGGGCTTCGCTGGTGAACACCTGGTTGGTCAGCGAGATCCTGCTCCTCAACCAATTTCCCGACATGGAACCGGACATGGCCCACGGGCGGCGCAACCTGGTCATCGTCGTCGGTCGCAAGCGGGCCAGCATCGTCCACAGCCTCATGTTGTGGGCCACCTACGTGTCTATCGTCGCCGGGTGGGCCCTGGGACAGTTGCCCGTGGGCGCGCTGTTGGGCCTGCTGACCATGCCCATGGCCTACCAGGTCAGTCGCGGCGCCTATCGCTATGCCGACGACCTGGAGCAGCTCTTTCCCATCCAGGCCAAGAACATCAACGTGGCCATGCTCACCCCGGCGCTGATGGCCATCGGCATTTTTCTCTCTGTCTGGCTGGGGTAACTGCCCCTGTCCGCAGCCGGGCGCGGCATGCCGCGCCCCTACAGGCCTCATCCCGGATGCCAATCGTAGGGGCGACGGCATTCCGAAAACGACCGTGTCCTGACCGAGGGACCATCCCCTGGGCAAACGATCTCCCTGCCACGGGTTCCTGGGAATGCCTCGCCCGACCGCAGGCGATAGGCCCCACAGCGGGGCGACCGCGAGGGTCGCCCCTACCCCCACAAATCCCGTCACAAAAGCGAATCGTAGGGGCGACGGCATTCCGAAAACGACCGTGGCCTGACCGAGGGACCATCCCCTGGGCAAACGATCTCCCTGCCACGGGTTCCTGGGAATGCCTCGCCCCTACCCTGCAAGGACAGGCGCGGTGGACGGGCGACGGTGGGCGTCCAACCCCCTTTTGACAAATCGCGCCACCTGTGTTACACTTTTCACAGTACCTGAACAACCGATTCCTGGCATCTCCGAGCCTCTAAACCTAAGAGCCCGCCCGGCGCACCGAATGGGGCTGATGGACTGAGGACGGAAAGGCGTGGCTGGAAACGGCGGCGCCCCCCATCTTTGGAAAGGAGATGCGCCGGTAGGGGACAAAGGGGCGGGAGCGAATTCCACTCCAATGTCCGGGCAAAGGCCACCCACACGGCGTCTCGTTTCGAGACGCCGTTTTTCATGGCAGCCCCACAGCTACAAGCGGCGTCTCGTTTTCGAGACGCTTTTTTTGTTCTTTGAACGCATACGAGGGAGAGCAATGGAGCGAGCGAAAACCTATTTCACCACCCGCGACCTGCTGATGATGGCCGCTTTGGCGGCCCTGGGCGGCGTGGTCAGCACCTACGTCAATGCCATCGGCGACCTGTTCCAGTCGGTGCTGGGCTTTGCTGGCACCGCTCAGTGGGCGGCTGGGGTACACGTCCTGCCGCTGGTCCTTGCTGTGGGGCTCACCCGCAAGCAGGGAGCGGGCACCGTCACCGGCATCCTCAAGGGCGCGGTCGAGCTACTCACCGGCAACACCCACGGCCTGCTGGTGGTGCTCGTCGATATCGTCGCCGGTTTGTTGGTCGACCTGGGCTTTTGGCCCTTCAAGAACAAGGACTCGCTGCTGGCTGCCAGCGTTGCAGGCGGGCTGGCTTCGGCCTCCAACGTCTTTGTCTTTCAGATCTTTGCCTCGGTGCCGGCCGATACCCTGGCCTACTGGGCCATGCTGTTGGTGGGGGGCATGGCCTTTCTTTCGGGCGTGCTCTTTGCCGGGGTGCTGGGCCGGGGGCTGCTCAACGCTCTGCGGCGGGCCGGTGTGGTCAAAGACGCGCCGCCGGTGCCCATGGGCCGGCGGGTGTACCCCATCTTTCTGGCTGTGGCCGCGGTGCTCACCGTGCTGTTGACCCTCTTTTTGCGCGGCGCCCTGCGTGGCCCCGGGACGATCCATATTGGCGGGGCAGTGGCGGCGCCCTACGACTATCCCGCCGAGCACGGCGATCTGGCGGCGACCGAGGCCGAGGGCACCCTTCAGCAGGTGACCAGCCGCTACAAGGGGGTCCCGGTGGGCCAGTTGATCGAATTGGCCCAGCCCGAGTCCGGCGCCACGCTGCTGCTGGTGCGGGCCAGTGATGGCTATGCCTTTTTCCTGAGCATGGACGAAGTCCGCGACAACGACGCCCTGTTGCTCTCGCCCCAGGGGGAGGGCGACGAGGCCTCCTACAACCTGGTGGGCGCCCAAAACAGCAAGGCCTGGATCCGCGGCGTGACCGAGATGGTAGTCGTCGGCGCGGCGGTGGTGCCGGTGGGCGGCGCGCTGGCTCAACCGGGCGACTATGACCCCAATGACTGGCAGTTCGAGATGGATGCCGTCCGCCTGGACCTGGGCGAGGGCGGTCGCAAGCTCCAGGGGGTGGCCCTGGGCAAGGTCCTGGCGGACATGGAGCCTACAGCCGCTGCCCAGACAGTGGTGGTGAACGCTGGCGACGGGCCGGTCCAGTTGCCTTTGGCCGACGTCTTGGCCGACGACTACGGGGCTGTGTTGACGGTCATAGGTGTGTACTACTTTAACTTTGTCGTTTCTCGTTTGAGGGTTGATT
>CAYVLO010000149.1:0-7774 GCA_964452125.1 uncultured Anaerolineaceae bacterium
CAGGATTATCTAACGCGGCCCATCGGCCATTTGAGCAAGGGCTATCGCCAGCGCGGGGGGTTGGCCCAGGCCATTGTGCACCAGCCTCAAGTGTTGATCATGGACGAACCGACGGCTGGGTTGGATCCGACCCAGATCGTGGAGGTGCGGCGGTTGATCCGGACCCTGGCCCAAAAAAGTACGGTATTGCTCTCTACCCACATCCTATCGGAAGTGGAAGCGGTGTGCGACCGGGTGATCATCTTGATGAACGGCCAGATCCAGGCCGACGCCCGGCTGGACGAGCTGGCCGCCTCGACCGATATGGTCCTGGTCCTGGACCACGGGGCGGCCCATGTGGAGGGCGATCTGCGCGCCCTGCCGGGTGTGCAGACTGTAGCATCGGAACCCTCTGCCGACGGTATGGTCTATCGCGTCGGCGGGTCAGAGGGAATGGACCTGCGCCTTGCGGTCTATGGCCTTGCCCGAGAGCAGGGTTGGCCGGTAAAGGAGCTGCGCCGCGACGTGCGGACCTTGGAAACGGTCTTTAACGAGTTGGCCATGGCGGTGGGAAGGAGGGCAGCATGAAACGGATCTGGGTGCTGGCGCGCAAAGAACTGAGCGCCTATTTTGGATCGCCGGTCGCCCTCATCTTTCTGGGGCTGTTTTTGGTGTTTACCCTGGTGGCCTTTTTCTGGGTAGGGGGCTTTTTTGCCCGGAACATCGCCGACGTCCGCCTGTTGTTCCGCTCGATGCCGGCTTTGCTGTTGTTTCTGGTGGCCGCCCTGACCATGCGCCAGTGGAGCGAGGAGCAGCGGTCGGGCACGCTGGAAGTGCTCCTGACGTTGCCCGTGCGCCGGGCGGAACTGGTGCTGGGCAAGTTTCTGGCGATGATGCTCCTGGTGACCCTGGCCCTGGCCTTGACCCTGTTCCTGCCGATCACGGTCAGTATCCTGGGGGATCTGGATTGGGGGCCTGTGGTGGGCGGCTACCTGGCGGCGCTGTTGATGGCCGCCGCCTACGTGGCGTTGGGCCTGTTCGTCTCCTCGCTGACGGACAACCAGATCGTGGCCCTGATCGTCACCGTAGTGATCGGTGGCCTTTTGTACGTGGCGGGCACCACAGGCGTCACATCGCTGACGGGCGAATCGCTGGATGGGGTGCTGCAGGCCATCGGCACCGGCAGCCGCTTTCAGAGCATCGAGCGTGGCGTGTTGGACCTTCGCGATTTGGTGTACTATCTGTCGCTGGCTGTGCTCTTTTTGTTCTTGAACGTGGTCTCGCTGGACCAGAAGCGGTGGAGCCAGGGCAAGCAGATGGCCCCCTACCGGAACCAGGTGTGGCTGTCGGTGTCGCTGGTGGTGGTCAATCTGCTGGTCCTCAATCTGTGGTTGTATCCGATGGGTAGCCTGCGCGCCGACATGACGGCCAATCGAGAGTACAGCCTGTCGGCTGTGACCAAGGATCTGATTGGCAATCTGCAGGAGCCGCTGCTCCTCCGCGCCTATCTCAGCCAAAGAACCCACCCCCTGCTGGCCCCCCTGATCCCCACTGTGCGTGACATGCTCAGCGAGTACGAGATCGCCTCCGGGGGAAAGGTCCGGGTTGAGATCGTCGATCCGCGGGACGACGAGGAGCTGGAGGAGGAAGCGAGTCAGGTCTATGGCATCAGGCCGACCCCCTTTCGCATCGCCGATGTGTACGAGACTTTGGTCGTCAACTCCTACTTTGATGTTCTGGTACGCTATGGCGACCAGCATGTGACACTGGGCGTGGATGATCTGATTCAGGTCGAGTCGCAGGGCAGTGGAGACCTCGACGTGCGCCTGCGCAACCCCGAGTACACACTGACGCGGGCGATCAAAAAGGTGGTGTACGGGTTCCAGGACCTGGCATCGGTCTTTGCCAGCTTTGAGGAGCCGGTGCGGCTGACGGCTTATGTGACGCCCGAGTTGCTCCCGGCTGGCATGGAAGGGGTGCCAGCTACGGTCGAGGTTGTGGCCCGCGAGCTGGAGGCCGAGTCGGGGGGCAAATTCGTCTATCAGTTCATCGATCCCGATGCTGCGGGCAGCCCGGTCACCAGGAATGCCCTGATCAACAGTATGGGCCTGATGCCCTTTGCGCCGTACCTGTTCGCCTCCGACAGCGAGGCCTACTACCTTCACCTGGTGTTGGAGATCGAGGGAGAGGCGCAGGTGATGTACCCGACGTCCGACATGACGGAAGCCGAGATCCGAACCGGGCTCGAAGCCGCGCTGAAGCGTTCGGCCCCCGGTTTTTTAAAGACGGTGGGTTTGTGGCTGCCCACCCTGCCGCCGGAATACGACATGTTTGGCAACGTTGTGCAGCCCATCTCCAGTTGGAATCGACTCCGAACCCAGTTGCAGCGGGACTATACCGTCCAACAAGTGGATCTCAGCAGCGGGCGCGTGCCCGACGAGATCGATGTCCTGGTGGTGATCGCGCCTCAGAATCTGACGGACATGGAGACATTTGCCATCGACCAGTACCTGATGCGCGGCGGCGCAGTGGTGGCTGCTGCGGGCAATTATATCCTGCCGTCGCAGAATTATGGCACCGGGCTGACCGTCTCCCCGGTCGTGGGGGGCATGGGCGATCTCCTGGACAGCTATGGCGTGGTCGTCAGCCAGACGCTGGTGCTCGATCCGCAGAACGAACCGCTGCCCGTTCAAGTGGCCCGCAGCGTGGGGGGGATGCAGGTCTACGAGATCCAGGAGCTGTCCTATCCCTACTTTGTGGATGTCCGTTCGGCGGGTATGGACAAGGAAAGTCCGATCGTGTCCAGCCTCAACGCGGTCACCCTGCACTGGGCTTCGCCCGTGCTCGTAGATGAGGCCAAGAACGAGGGTCGCGAGGTCCACGTCCTGTTACAGTCCACGGAAGACTCGTGGCTGAGCGCCGCCGTCGATGTGCAACCCCAACCGGATCAATACCCGCCGTACGGCTTTGCCATCGGCAAGGAGCAGGCCTCGTGGCCGCTGGCAGTGTCCATCCGTGGTTCCTTTGAAAGCTATTTCAAAGACAAGGCCTCTCCCTTTGAGGCCACCGAGACGGTGACGGAGACGGCCGTGGCTGCCATGGGCACCATCGAGTCGTCGCCCGAATCGGCGCGCCTGGTGGTGATTGGCAGCACCGAGTTCATCGATGACGTGATTCTGGATCTATCGCAGAGCCTTTCGGCCGACCGATACCTGAACAACTTGGCCCTGGTGCAGAATGCGGTGGATTGGTCGGTGGAGGATGAGGATCTCTTGAGCATCCGAACGCGGGGCAACCAGGTTCGCTTGCTGAAACCGCTGGACGATGGGCAAAAGGCCGCGTGGATGTGGGCCAACTTTGCCGTCGCGCTGCTGGCGTTGGTGGCCATCAGCGCGATCTGGTACCTGAGACGGCGAAACGAGCAGCCGATGTTCGTCGATGTTTCGGACGAGCCGGAGGCCGAAGGAGGTTCCCGTGACCAGGCTTAACAGAATCCTCTCTGTGGTTTTGGTGGGACAGATAATCATCGCCGCGCTGGTGTTCCTGCCGCGGACCCTTCGATCGGAAACTGAGGGAGATCGCTCCCTGTTCGAGGGGGTGGAGGCCTCTCGCATCGTGGCCCTGACCATCACCGACGGCGAGGGCGCGTCGATCCGGATGGCCAAGCGGGACGGGGCCTGGGTGCTGCCCGAAGCCGACGACTATCCCCTCCTGGCCGACAAGGTGACGCCGGTGCTCGACAAACTTGCGGCGCTCAAGGCCGACCGGGTGGTGACCGAGACCGCCAGCAGTCACAAACGGCTCAGGGTGGCCGAAGACGACTTTGAGCGCCAGGTCTCCTACGAAATGGAGGATGGCGCGGTGCACGAGTTCTACCTGGGCAGCTCGCCCTCCTATGGGGCGACCCACATCCGGGCCAAAGGCGACGACCGGGTGGTCCTCACCGGCGCGTTGACTGCCTACGACCTGACCGTCGACACGACGGCCTGGGCCGACCGCGCCTACCTGACCATTCCCAAGGGTGACGTCGTGGGCCTCACCGTGCAGAATACCCACGGCGTGCTGGAATTCAAGCGCGACGGCGAGGCCTGGGGGCTTGTCGATCTGGCCGAAGGCGAGGAGTTCGACGAGGTCAAATTCCAGACCCTGCTGAGTCGTGCGGTGTCGGTTTCGATGGTGGCCCCCTTGGGCAAAACGGAAAAGGCCGACTATGGCCTGGCCGATCCCGGCGCCGTCGTGACGCTCGCGGTGGAGGGTGAGGGCGGGGACGTCAGAACCTACACGTTGTCGGTGGGCGCCCAAATGGCCGAAGGCCAGGGCTATGTCGTCAAATCCTCCGAGTCGGCCTACTATGTGCGGGTGGCCGACTATGCCGCCGAGGAGTTTCTCGAGGCAAGCCGGGAGGGGTTTTTGGTGCAGCCCACGCCCACGCCCGAGGCCACGCCGTCCGAATAGGGAGACGGCGCCCTTTTACGAACTATGTACCTCCCCGGTCGGTCGCTGCTGGGGAGGTTTTGCTTTTGCCCACTCGGCGCGAGGAAAATGGAAACCTGCTGCCGGGATCCCGGCTTTTTGACACCCTCCCGGCTTTGTGATATCCTGAAAGGACCGTTCCGCGCGGCCTTTTGGGGGGGTGCGGATGCGGCGTGCCATCGCTACGACCGACCGCCGATGGCCCAATCCGGCCCCTGGGTCCCAAGGGACAGGAATCCATCCAGTAGGGCGAGAGGGGTGAGGATGAGGCGAAGGAAACCCATGCCGAGCCGGACAACCGGCGACGATGAGCACAGGCCGGACCGGGGCCCGGGGCGATGGCTGGGGCGCCATGCGCTGCTGGCGGTGGTGCTGGGCCTGCTGCCGATGCTGGCGCTGGCTGCGCCCCCGGCCGAACGACCGGGCCAGGAAAAGGTCGATGCGCGGTTATTGGACCAACTGGCCGTCGCCGGCAGAGCCAATTTCTGGGTCGGGTTGGAGGTGCGGGCCGACCTGAGCGCCGCCGAGGGGATGGATTGGGAGGAGCGGGGTTGGTACGTTTATCGGGCGCTGTTGGACACCGCCGCCGCCAGCCAGCGCGACCTGTTGGCCGATCTCGATGCGCGTGGCCTGCAGGCCGAGGCCTTTTGGCTCAACAACTCGATCTATGTGCGGGGCGGCAGCCTGAGGGACGTCGAGGCCCTGGCGGCCCGGCCCGAGGTGGCCCGCATCAGGGCCGAGGAGGTCGTGTATCTGCCCGAGCCCCCGGCCCAGGTGGAAGGGGTCCAGGCGACTGCGGGCTGGGGAGTGGATTGGATCCACGCCCCGGAGGTGTGGAACCAGGGCGTGGATGGCAGCGGCATCGTGGCGGCCCACATCGACACGGGGGTCCAGTACACCCATCCCCAATTGAACGACACCTACCGCGGCGCGCTCGAGGGCAGCAATGCCTACAACTGGTGCGATCCCTCCAACATCTGCGCCGGGGATGCGCCCTGCGACAACCACGGACACGGCACCCACGTGATGGGCACCCTGTCGGGCGAGAACGACGACCCGGCCCTTGATCCCAAGATCGTCGGTGTGGCGCCGGGCAGCGCCTGGATCGCCTGCAAGGGCTGTGAGGGCGGTACCTGCTCCGATTATGCCTTGCTGGAGTGCGCCGAGTGGGTGCTGGCGCCCACCAGCCGGTTGAGCGGGAATTGCGGCGAGGCGGGGCTGGGCGACCCCGCCCGGCGCCCCCACGTGGTGAACAACTCCTGGGGCGATGTGGGCAACGACGACTGGTACCTGGGCGCCGTTCAGGCCTGGCGGGCGGCGGGCATCTTTCCCGCCTTTTCGGCGGGCAACCAGAGCGCCTGTGGTTCCGTCGGCTCGCCTGGCGACTATCGCGATTCCTTTGCCAGCGGGAATCTGAACGGTCAGTTCATCAATCCCACTTATTCTTCCCGCGGGCCCGGAGTGCGCTCGGTGGGCGGTGTTCCGGACTATTACTGCAAGCCCAACGTTGCCGCACCGGGAACCTCCATCTATTCTTCGATTCCAACCTATCCCTACTATGGCAGTATGACCGGCACGTCGATGGCCAGTCCCCACTCGGCGGGCACGGTGGCCCTGCTGTGGGACGCCTGCCCCGAGCTGATCGGCCAGATCGACGTCACCTTCCAGGTGCTGGAGCTATCGGCGGGGACGCCGCCCGCGGACCTCTGCGCTGCCACGATCGGCTGCGCCGACGCGGGCTGCAACTGCACCTATGGCGCGGGCACCCTGGACGCTCTGGCGGCGGTGCAGATGTGCACGGCCGGCGTGCAGATGGGATCGGTGCATGGCTATGTGCGTGACCTGGAGACAGGCGATCCCCTCGCGGGCGCCGCCGTCTCGGTGGTATCGGCCTTCGTCGATATGGGCGATCCCCTCGCGGGCGCCGTCGTTTCGGCGACGTCGGCCCTCGTTGATGCGGTGTCTCCCCAGGCGGTCAGCGATCCGGCGGGCTATTATACCATGACCCTGCTGGCAGGGACCTACGGCTTGATGGCCCACATGGAGGGCTACTATGCTCAGACCATCTCTCCCGTGGTGGTGAGCGAGGGGGCCGCGACGCCCCAGGATTTCAGCCTGGAATTCATGAACCTGTGGAGGCCGGTAGCGCTGCCCAACCCCCTGCCCATCGACTGGACCCGGTTCGACGGCGCCTTTGACCCTCACGATAACCGCGTCTATTTCCCTGGGGGACAGACGGGCAGCATGAGCCAGAACCCGAGCATCTGGACCTACGACCCGCAAAGGAACTGGTGGACCGATACCGGCTGCGACCTGAACCACGGAGTGGTCAACTATACGGTGGCCTATGTGGAGGACGACGGTACAGGCCGGGGCGAAGCGCTGTACGTGGTGGGCGGGTACGTGACCGGCACGTTCGAGTACATCGATGTGGTGCAGCGCTTCTACCCCTCGGAGCCGGGCTGTCTGGTGGAGGACGTGATCTCCGATCCCTTTCCCGGGACCAAGGGGGGCTATGTGATCGGCGCCGGGGGCGTGGTCGTGGTCGACGGCAAGATCTATTACGTCGGCGGCTGGCAGGCTCGACAGGAACCCTATTTCACCGATCAGACCTGGGTCTATAACCCATTGGCGGCGCCGGGCAGCCGCTGGACGGAGGTCGCGAGGGCGCGGCTATCGGTTCCGCGCAGCTTTCTTGGCGCGGCGGCGCTGGGGACCCAAATCTATGCGATGGGCGGGTTCGCCGAGTATGACTACATTTCGGGCTCCACGGTCCCGACCGACACGGTGGAGGTGCTGGACCTGACCCAACCGGAACCCAGCTGGCAACCGCTGGCTCGCCTGCCTATAGCCACCGCCGAAGGGCGGGCTTTTGCCCCGATAGCTGATTCGGTGACCCTGGGGCTGGTGGAACCGACGGTTTACGCCGTGGGCGGCAGCCAGTGGCCCACGCCTTCTGTGGAGGTGTTGGCCTATGACGTGACCCATGACCTGTGGGACGTCGATTTTCCCGACCTGAATGCTGCGCGGCGCAATCACGCCGGGGCTTATGTGTCGGCCTGTACGCCCGATCCCTACGACGGGTTGCCCGCCATGTGGGTCTTTGGCGGTCAGATGACTGAAAGCGAAGACCCTCCCTACGGTCAACCGGAGTATTGGCCCCTGCTGTGTCCCGATCCCATCACCCCTACGGCTCAGATCGCGGTTGAGGTGGCCGGTGTGCCGGTGGCTTCTGGAGTATCGGTGGTTGGCGATGAGCCGCTGGCAGTGCGCTTTCTCGATCTATCGGTGGGCGTGTTGGATCGTCGGTGGGATTTTGGCG
>CAYVLO010000150.1:0-7685 GCA_964452125.1 uncultured Anaerolineaceae bacterium
CTGACTCACCATAGTCTGCCTCCAAGGCTAGAGATTTGCACATTTCGCACGGCGTCATTATAGCATAAAGGGCTGCCAAGCTCAATCTGGGGGAACCTTGCAGAGCAAGTAACCGTCTAGAAGACGGTGTTGACATTCGGAAAACGGTGAGAGTATGACTGAACAGAATCCGCATCAACCTACCGCTGGATATAGGGCCCAAGGTCCGCCCCAAGGGAGCGGGTACCAAGGGGCGACGCCCACGGGAGACCCGCAAAGGGGGCAACCCCCAAGTCCTCGGCCTGCCGGACCTGCTTCGCCCCCCTCGCAATGGGCGGATCGGGGCGGGGCTCAACATTCCCCTGCGTCCCAAAGGGAACAGATTGGCTACCGTGTGCCAGCCCCTCCCGCGGTGGCGGCGGGCTCTGGCGGTGGGCGCCGTCGCCCCAACTTTGCCACGGTCCTGCTCATCTCTATTCTGTCCCTCGTCTTTTTGTTTTTTGTAGCGATTTGTGGGCTATTGGCTGCCTATGTGGCCATTGCCTCGGATTTGCCCTCGCCGGATAGCCTGCGGGGTCGCACCGCGACGTTTGTCAGCACCCGGATCTATGACCGGGATGGACATCTGCTCTACGAAATCTTTGATCCCAACGGGGGGCGACGGACCCTGGTGCCCTACGAGCAGATTTCGCCCTACCTGATCCACGCCACCGTGGCGACCGAGGATAGCCGCTTTTGGCAGCATCCGGGCGTGGACCCCATCGGCATTCTGCGAGCCGCTTTCTATAACGTGCAAGAGAAAACCATCGTTTCGGGCGCCAGTACGATTCCGCAGCAGTTGGCCCGCCTCGTGTTGATGTCTCCCGAAGAGCGCACCGAAATCAGTTACCGACGCAAGATCCGCGAGGCGGTTCTGGCTTCGGAGATCAGCCGTCGATATTCCAAGCAAGAGATCCTGGAGATCTATGTAAACGAGATCAACTATGGCAGCCTGGCCTATGGCATTGGCGCAGCGTCGGATACCTTCTTTGGGAAGTCGCCTGCAGATCTGACCTTGGCTGAGGCGGCGCTGCTGGCCGGCCTGCCTCAGGCGCCTGCCTATTGGGATCCCTACAGCGACCTGGCAAAGGCAAAAACGCGCCAGGCCGTGGTCCTCGATCTGATGGCCGAGGAGGGATACATCAGTCAGAGCGAGGCCGATGCTGCCAAGTTGGAACCGTTGGACCTTCAGCCCCTCAGCTTTGACGTGGAAGCGCCCCATTTTGTCATCTGGGTGCAGCAGCTTTTGGAACAGAAATATGGGGTGGAGGTCCTCTACCGCAGCGGCTTGCAGGTATACACCACGTTGGATTGGGACCTGCAGGCCCTTGCCGAGCAGGAAGCCCAGGCCCACCTGGCCACGCTGCGCGACCGCCACGCCACCAACGCCTCTGTGGTCGCCCTGAAGCCGGGTACCGGCGAGATCCTGGCCATGCTGGGCAGCGCCGATTTCTACAACGCCGAGATCGACGGACAGGTGAACGTATCGCTGCAACTGCGCCAGCCCGGTTCCTCGATCAAGCCGGTGACCTACGTCACCGCCTTTGAAAAGGGGTGGACGCCCTCGACCCTCATCTGGGATGTAACCACCGAGTTCAAGGATGGCCTTGGCCGCTCGTACGTGCCCAAAAACTATGACGGCAAAGAGCATGGACCGGTGCGGGTGCGTGAGGCGTTGGCCCAGTCTCTGAACATCCCTGCGGTCAAGGCCCTGGACTTTGTGGGGTTGCCCGCCATGCTGGACACGGCGCGCAGGTTGGGCATCGAGTCTCTGAACCGGCCCGATTATGGCCTGAGCCTCACCCTGGGCGGGGGCGACGTCACCCTCTTGGAGATGACGGGGGCCTATGCGGTTTTCGCCAATGGCGGGAAACGGGTGCCGCCGGTGGCCATCCTGCGCATTCACGACGCAGCCGGGAACCTTTTGGAGGAATATCAACCCCCAGCCGGTGAGCAGGTAATCAGCCCTCAGCACGCCTATCTGATCACCGATATTCTGTCGGACAATGCGGCGCGGGCGCCGATCTTTGGCCGGGATAATGCCCTCAAACTATCGCGCCCGGCCGCGGCCAAAACCGGCACCACGGACGATTACCACGACTCCTGGACTGTCGGCTACACGCCCGAGTTGGTCATTGGCGTTTGGGTGGGCAATGCCGACAATACAGAGATGGTAGGGGTAACCGGTTCGCGCGGCGCGGCGCCCATTTGGCACAATGTGATGGAAAAAGCCCTCGCCGACCAACCCGCCTCCCAATTCGCACGGCCAGAAGGCATCGAGGAAATTGTCATCAGCGCCGACGCCGGTTCGCTGCCCAGCGAGGTCTGCCCGGCCGACCGACGCCGGACCGAGATCTTTGCCACCGGTCAAGGACCACTCGGACCCGAGTTTGATTTTCACCAGTTGGTGCGCATCGATCGGACGACCGGCGCCCGGGCGACCGAGTACTGTCCGGCCGATGTTATTGAAGAACGCTATTTCTACGTCCTGCCCGGTCCCGAAGGACAAAAGTGGGCCCAGGATCGGGGCATTCCCCAACCTCCTTCGGAACTCTGTCCCGTCCACACTGGGCCTGCCCAGGTGGCCTTGTTCCAACCGCTGCCCGGCGAAACCGTGCAGGAAGAGGTCTATGTGGTGGGCCGGGCCAACCGACCCGATTTCGACCACTATATCGTCGAGTATGGCGAGGGGCAGGATCCCCTGGGTTGGGGCCTAGTAGCCGGGCCGGTGTATGCGCCCGTGGATAGTGGCTTGTTGGCGGTGTGGGACATTCGCTCCCTGGCCGATCGCGACTATACCCTGCGAGTGGTGGTGTACGATCACCTGGGCAACGGCATCGAGGCTCGCACCTGGGTGTGGGTGCAAAACCCAACGCCAACCTGGACGCCGACCCCGACCCTCACCCCGACGCCCGGCGCTACGGCAACGCTGCCCCCTACCCTGACACCCTGGCCCACCGACACACCCTGGCCCACCGACACTCCCTGGCCCACTGACACGCCCAGGCCTACCGAGACACCGAGGCCCACCAACACGCCCAAGCCCACCAAAACACCCTGGCCCAGCCCAACGTCCGAGCCGACATGGACCCCTTTGCCGACCTTGACGCTGCCGCCCACCCTGACGCCAGGCCCCACCCTGTTGCCCATACCGACGATTACGCTGACGCAGGTGGTGACCCCCTAACGGGGCCGGGGCCCTTTGCCGACAGGGAATAAAGGGTGGTCCCAAATTTTTGACAGAGCGACGATTTTAGGGTACACTTGCGCCAAGACGTAGTAAGTGCTGTCCCGGATGACGAAGGCACCGCCCAGTCTTGCTACGGCTTGGGCGGTGTTTCGATTCCGGTTCCCGCAGCGAATTGCTCGTCAAAGAAAAAAGGAGAAGCACAAATTCGGAATATGGCTGAACACTCACCGCCCCCGAGAGGGGGCGGTTTCCATTTCCAGCGGTTCCTCGCAGCCTGAGGTCGCTGCCGAGCGAGCCCAGCGGGCAGGGTGGATCCGTGGGCTCACACAAAGACCTTGCCAGGGTTGAGGATGCCATTGGGGTCAAAGGCGGCGCGGATGCGCTTCATGACCTCGATCTGGGCCTCTTCCAGGGCCAGGTGTAGATACTGGCGGCGGATGGCGCCAATGCCATGTTCGCCGGTGAGGGTCCCGCCCAAAGAGAGCGCCAGGCGATAGAGAGCCTCAGTGCCCTGGGGCACCAATTCCTCCCATCGTTCCTCGTCGAGTTCATCCTTCAACATCGTGATGTGGACGTTGCCATCGCCGGCGTGGCCAAAGTTCAAAATCCGCACCCCCATCTGCTGGGAAAGCTCGCGGATGCCCCGCAGCAACGCCGGGATTTGGGCGCGGGGCACGACCACATCCTCCATGTGGTTCACCGGGCTGGCATGGTTGAGGGCGTCGATGATGGCCCGCCTCGCCTCCCAGAGACGGTCGCGGGTGGGCCGATCGGCGGCTACGAGCACGTCCAGGGCCCCGGCCTCCAGGCACAACTCAGCCACTTGTTCATATTGCTCTTCCAACGCCCCCTGGTGGTTGCCGTCCAGTTGGATCAGGAGCTGGGCCGCCGCATCGGCATAGGGCAGCTCCTTGCCCAAAAAGACCTGGCAAGCGTGGACGATATCCCGTTCCATGAACTCGACGGTAGTAGGCACGATGCGGTGGGCAATGATCGTCGACACAACGTCGGCTGTGGTCTGAAAGTCGTTAAAAGGCACCAACAGGTCTACCCGGCAGGGCGGCAGCGGCAACAGCCGCAAGATGATCTTGGTCACGATAGCCAGCGTGCCCTCAGAACCGACCAGAAGTTGGGCCAGATTGTAGCCGGTGACATTCTTGACCAGTTTGCCCCCGATTTGGACGAGTTCACCGGAGGGCAAGACAGCCTCCAGACCGCACACAAAGTCTTTGGTGGTGCCATACTTGACCGCTCGCGGGCCGCCGGCGCCCTCGGCGATGTTGCCGCCAATGGAACAGGAATCGAGGCTGGCAGGATCAGGGGGATAGAACAACCCCTCGTCTTCGACGGCGCGGTGCAGATCGCCGGTGATGACACCCGGCTCCACCGTCACCATCAGGTTCTCTTTGTCGATCTCCAGGATGCGGTTCATCTTTTCCAGGGAGAGCACGATGCCCCCCTGGGTCGCCACGGCGCCGCCGCTCAACCCATAGCCCGCGCCCCGAGGTACAATGGGAATCCGTTCGCGGTTGGCGAGCTGCAAGATCGCTGCCACCTGCTGAGCCGACGTGACCCGCACAGCCGCCTCCGGTTCGGCCCGCAGGCCCACGGTTTCATCGTGGCTGTAGGGCTCCAGGCGATCGGTTTGCCACAGCACATTCTCGCTGCCGACGATCTCGACCAACTTCCGCACGATATCCTCGTTCACCTGGCGGTACATGGCCACACTCCTGTCATGGATCTTTGGCAACATTATAGCATAGAGAGCAAGGGTCGGCAAACAAGCCCGCAGCAGCCCGAAAGGACTCACGGCCCCGAAATGCGGCGGAGCAATTCGTCGGGCGTCAGGTGCTCCCGATTGCGAAAGACCAGGGTGCGAGGGTGATCGTACACCACAAAGCTCTCATCGGGCCGGAACAGGGCAGGCGTACCTTCCATCAGAGGAGGAATCGGCGGGTTCAGCCAGGCAGGGCCGCGATCGAATTCGGCGACCCGCTCAAAGCCGAGGCGTCCCTGAAAGAGCTGGGTGTAATATGGGCTGGCAAGAGGATAGCGGTCGGGCAACCGGGGAATGGAGCCATAGAGCCGGCGACTGGCCAGGATCAGATAGTCGCTACCGGCCAGATCGGCAGCCAGCGATCCCCACTTGGCACCGTCGTCAGGCTCGTCGTACAGGGGCAGCACGCGCAGGTCATACTCCTCGATCCGGCGAGGCTGCCCTTCCACGTCCAGAGGGAGGGGCAGCGTCGTATCCCAGTCCTCCACAGCCAGTGTGCTTCCGGCAGGGATCTGTTGATAGATCCACTCGGAGGCTGCGATCCAGGGATGGGGCAGCCGGTAGATCGACGCAAAAGCCAGCGCATAGCCCAACGACGACAGCACCATCAACCACGCCAGTGCATGGTGGACATTCACCCTGGTAGAACGCCCGGCACGGGATCTTGATAGATCTTGGAGCAAGGAGCAGGCCAGAATGCAAAGCACGGGCACCAGGGGCAGGAGGTAGCGCAAATGGCGTGCATGCAAAAGGCCGACCACGAGCCAGTAGAGGCCCGCCCAGGCCAAAAGCAGGGTGTCGGTCCAGGGAGCGCGGCGCAGCCACCGGATCCAGCTAGCGGCAAACCCGGCCCAGGCCAGCAGCCCCACCGGCAACGCCAACCCCCAGAGCGTCAATTGGCCCATGGAATAGAGGTATGGGAGGGTCCCTGCATACTGACGGGTGTAAGGCACGTCCAGGGCGCCCGAGGCAATCCGAGATTCACGCAGGGTATCGTGCAGAAAAGTAGGTGTATCCAGAAGGGCATAGGGTTGGGCGAGGGCAAAGGTCCCCCCAGCCAGGGCCAACGTCGCGAGTGCCTGTGCCAGGCGACGGTGACGACCTGTGGGAGCTGATGGCACGGTGGGATTGTGGGCCGCCAGAACGGCAAGGACGAGAGGAGCGGCGCTGATTTTGGTGGCGAGGGCAAACCCCAAGGCCACACCCAGGCCGATCCGGTGGCGCCATGAGCCCTGTTGGGCCGTGCGAGCCGCCGAATAGAGGGCCCACATCACCAGGAAGGTGAGGATGGGCTCGGCGGTGTAAAAGTGAGACGCCTGCACGTGGAGGGTAGCCAGGCTGACCAGGGCCGCTGCCAACAGAGGAAGGAACGGACGGGGTTCTCTCACTCCCTGTGGGTGGCGAGCATCCACCAGCACGATGCGGGCCAGGTAGTACGTCAAAAGGACCGTGCCCAGATCAAAGAGGCAAGCAAGGGTTCGACCGACCAGATGCAAATTGTCGGGGTCGCGGATGGCCGGCCACAAGGGAGCCAGCGCCCAGGCAAAGAACCGAAGCAGGTAAAAGGGAAGGGATCCATAGGCAAAAAAGTGGGGGTTGAGAGGGCTACCGGACGACAGGGCATCGGCCAGACGGTCGGGCCACTGGAGGCCCAGGGTCACAAAATAGATCTGGCGCTCATCGGGATGCAGCCAGTGACCCCTATCCCAGTTCAGTCCATAGAATCTGAGCCCAGCGCCGGTGGCAAGGATCAGGGCCAGCAGCAACTTTTCTCGATGGGCAACAGCCCAGCGGATCACCCTGAATCCCCCCTGACACCGACGATGGCGCCGGTGATCTTGGTCACGTCCAAGTGACCTTGGCGGGCAATAGCCTTTTCGGCCTCTGCGCGCACAAAAGCCAGGACGGCCTGCCAATCGTCCTCGGTATGGTCAGGGGCCATCGTCAATGCCCGACTGCTGGCAAAATAGTCGACCAGGGGCTCGGCGGCGGGGAATCGAAGCGTACCCCGCAAGATGCGGCTCTCTACGCGTTCAAAGCAGCGGTTTAAAAAAGCCTCGGCGTTCTCCAGCGAAAAGCGTTCCGTGGTGAGTTCCGGCTGAGATAAGGCTGAAAACCGACGGGCCGCCTCGCGGCGGAGATCCTCATATTCCGGCATGGTATGAGCGCTGTTAGTGGTCACCAGGAACACGCCGCCGGGCCGCAGGACGCGCGCTGCCTCGGCGATGGCCTGGTCAATATCGGGTACGTGATAGAGCATGTGCCGGGCCATAGCCACGTCAAAAAAGCGGTCAGGGAAGGGCAACGCCTGGGCGTCGCCGGCCAGATACGCGACCGCCGGACTTTCGGTAGAGGCGACGGCCTTGGCGATCATCCCCGGCGAAAAGTCCAGGCCAGCCAACAGGCCCCAGCCCTTATGCTCCTCGCCCATCCGGCGGATCAGGTCGCCGGGGCCACAGCCAATGTCGAGGACCCGCTCGTTGCCGTGCCACCTGAGTTGCTCCAGGGTCCACCGGCCAAAATCGACCGGATCGACGGTGTAGAGCTGATGCGTGCGATAGCGGACGTCGAGATGGCGGTCGTCCGCGTACGCCTGGCCCAGCAGAATGTCGCGCTCCTGTTCCTTTTGCATCGGCCCGCTCCTTTATCGGTATTTAGGATAGCCGGGGAGGAGGAATTTGTCAAGGCGGGCGCCTGGCA
>CAYVLO010000151.1:0-7685 GCA_964452125.1 uncultured Anaerolineaceae bacterium
GACAAAATAGACGGCGTTTTGCCTCGGTGGTTTTCTCTCCGACAGGCTGCTAGGCCCTTGCTTGCCGCATAGACAAGGGTTCTGCCTGCTCCATCACACGAGCTGCATAGGCGGCCAAAATCCTGAGCGATTGCTCGTCTGTAGGGCCAAATGCAGTCGATTGCTTACGCCGGTCGACGCTGAGCACCCCCAACGTCGCACCACCGATCTGGAGCGGAGCCTGACAAACAGCTCGAACCCCCGCTCCGGTTTGGATTTGGATGGTGGCCTCGCCATCAGCACAGAGCCGCACAACAGCTCCCTGATGCAAAACCGGCAAAAGGCGCTCATCTCCGTCCGTCATCGCCTGCCCTTCCGTCGGATCTTGGAGGCCGCGGGAATTGACCGCCCGCAAATCGCCATCCTCTTGATCGACCGCCAGGAGCAGGCCGACCTCAGCCCGCGTGACCAAGACCGCCGCTTCGACAATCCGCTGCAAAAGCTCGGAGGAATCCATGTCCTCGCCCATGGACTGGGCGACGGCAGCGAACAGCTTGAACCGCCGCCCATAGTCGGCCAGAAGCGCATTCTGTTGATCCTTTTCGCGGCGCAGGCGACTCTCTGACAGAGCGCGCTCAATGCTGGACAGAACCTCCTCCGTGGTAAACGGTTTGATCAAATAGTCGCGCACGCCGAGCCTTAGGGCGCGAGCCGCGCTACCTTCCGAGCCATAGCCGGTCATCATGATAGTGGGAATGGTAAACCCACGACGGCTCAACTCCTCGAGGACCTTGAGGCCCGTCGTGTCGGGGAGTTCGAGATCGATCAGAATCAAGTCGGGCTGAATCTCGGGCACCAGTTCCAGACCTTCTTGGCCCGATCCAGCGCTATAGGGATCATAGCCGCCGTAAGGTAGCAGTGATGCGAGCAAGGACCTGAGTTCGTCGCTGTCATCTATAACCAGTACTTTTTCGCCTGCCATCCTTTTCTTCCATTTCCCACCGGTTTCGATGTGCACTTGAGTTCTCAGCCATCTGGCACAATAGCAGTATAGCACAACTGTCAGTTCTTGCCAATCCAGACACTGGCGTCCTCGAGCCTGCCCACCTCTATCGCTTATCTGTTTGCTTGGGCCGATCTTTTCCGGTATAATGACGTCGTCGGAGCCGCGCCCATGACGGGTAGCTCTACATTGATGAATTGAAAATCAGCTCACAAACATGGGAGGGGTTTTGACGCTGCGAAATGGGTTGTTGCTCCTGACCATCGGACTGATGGTGGCTGGGCTTTTCAGTCTGGGACACCCCCCCGAAGCTCAGGCCCAGGGCGAGCGCCTGGTTCTAGCCTTCTACTACTCCTGGTTCGACAAAAATACCTGGAACTCGGGCACAGTCCCCGATTTGCCCGAGACCCCCTACAACTCGGACCACGCCGAGGCCATGATTCGCCACATTGAACAGGCCAAGGGCGCTGGCATCGACGCCTTTGTGCTCAACTGGTGGGGTCAGGGAAACCGCACGGAAAAGAACCTGAAAGCCTTGTTGAACCTTTCGGCAGAGAGAGGTTTTCGGGTGGCGGTAGATTTTGATCTCAATTCACCGGTCATGCAAGGCGCCGCCAGTTATGTGAACAATCTTCGCCACCTACTCCAGGTTCACGCCGCTCATCCGGCCTATCTTCGGGTGGAAGGGCGGCCCGTGGTATTCTTTTATAACGTGTCGCGGCTATCGGTTGACACCTGGAGAAGCATCCGCAATCAAGCAGATCCCAATCGCCAAGCTCTCTGGATCGCCGAGGGGACGAACATCAACTACCAGGCGGTCTTTGACGGTCACCATCTCTACAGCATTACCTGGCCCAACCGCATTCCCCCATCCAATACCCTCTCTTCTTGGGCCAGCCGTGTCCAGAAATACAACCAACAGCACGGCACAGCCAAGATTTGGGTGGCGACGGTGATGCCCGGCTATGATGATCGCAAGGTGCGCCCTGGCAGCGGATTTGCCCGCTCCCGCGACGATGGCGCCTATTACCGGGCCTGCTGGCAGGCGGCTATCGCCAGCCAACCCCAATGGGTGATCATCAATTCGTTCAACGAATGGCCCGAAGGTTCCTACATCGAACCCAGCAAAGCCTATGGACACCAATATCTCGATCTGACTCGCGAACTCGCCGCCCAATTCAAGGGAGCCAACTTTGCCCAGGCAGTGCCGCCTGCGCCCACCGCTCCCCCACCTACGGCAGTGCCCGTGCCGCCAACCCCCAGCCCTCCCACCCCCACGCCCACGCCGCAAGCCTGGCCTACCCTCATCCAAAACGCCCCCTTTCCGAGCCAGCTCGAGTCCCAATGCGGCTATCTCCTGTCTAACGAGGGGCAGAGCCCGGTGTGGAAAGCTCACTGCCGCTACGCTGCGCCCACCAACCCCTTCCCTTTGCTGTACTAACGGCAGCGCCCGGACCCAACGAGATCGGGATAACCAAACCATAGCTGGGCATCGTCCTCTGTCAAAGGCTCTGCGGTCACTTGCCGTCAGGCAATTTGTGTGCGATACTGGTCAAAATCCCACAGCATCTACGGACAGGAGGCAACTATGCAGCCAAAGGTAGTGGGTCGGATCTTGGTTGACGAAGAGACGCTGAAATCGCGCATTCAAGAGCTGGGAGCAAGCATTTCCAAAGATTATGAAGGCAAGGATCTCCTCCTGGTCTGTGTGCTCAAGGGCGGCGTGACCTTTCTGACCGACCTGATGCGCCAGATCACCATCCCCCATGCCATCGACTTTATGGCCATCTCCAGCTATGGCGTGGGCGCCCGCGAAAGCAGCGGCGCCGTTCGGATCCAAATGGATCTGGAGACCAACATCGAAGGCCGCGAGGTGTTGATCGTCGAAGACATTGTCGACAGCGGCCAAACTATCCAGTACCTGATGCGCACCCTGGAACAGCGGCACCCTGCCAGCTTGCGGATTTGTGCCTTGCTTAACAAACCCAGCCGGCGAGCTGTCCACGTACCATTACACTATGTGGGTTTTGACATTCCCGACGAGTTCGTGTTGGGCTATGGGCTGGATCTCGACGAAAAATATCGCAATCTGCCCTACGTAGCTGTGTTTGGGGGCTATCCCGAGTAGGCAAAGGGCGCCTATCTGCACGGCTTTTCCCTGAAATTGCCCTCCCAAAGTCTTGGAGTATATGCGAGAAATATTGCAAAACCATCATAAATCGTGTATACTATACTCAACGACGAGGGAGGTAACGTATGATGGAAGAAGCGCCCTTTGACCAGACGCCCACCTACGACTCGGAGCCGCTCCGCGGACTAGACCAGCCAATCAGCGGTACCTACGTGGGCCAGCGGGGCTCTCAGCGCCTGGAACTGCGCCTGGATCTGCGCGAGCCCCATGCCTCGGGCTTGTATCCATCGCTGAACCTGGTCAGCGGTGATCTCTTTCGAGATGTGGGCGGCGGTTGGGACTATTACCGTTCGTTCATTATCGAGCACCCAGAAATTGCCTGGAAAGAAAAGCAGGTCAGCGTTCAGGGCGCCATTACCTATTACGGCAGCGGGCAGCTTGCAGCCCAGACCTACAACTATGCCACGCGCCAGCAATTGCGAGTGACAATTCCCCTCCAGCCTCCCAACGCCCCCCCACCAACGGCCAACGCTCAGATCATCTACTGGGGATTCTATCAACTGACCTTTTTGTGCGACAAAACGTCCGATTACCTGCGGGCCGTCGACCTGGAGATCGACCGCATCAAAGGCACCGAGTTGCCCCAGCCCTTTCACACCCACACGATCGCCTCGCGGCCTCCCGATCTCCCCCGGCTGGACCTGGACATTGCTGCGTCGTATCGCCGGGCTGGCATCGACATGCGGATCATCTCCGAGAATCAGGTCCTGGACCAGGCCGGCGCTGGACCGGATCTCAAATGGAACGAGGACGAGCTGCACAATGCCATGGCCCACCACTTTTCCCAGTGGAAGGATCTCCCCCAGTGGAAAGTCTATCTCCTCATCGCCACCCACTTTCGGCTGTATCCCCAGAACCTGGTCACGGGCATCATGTACGACAGCCAGGCCCGAGATCCCAACGATCCCTGCCCCCGCCAGGGGGCAGCGGCCTTTTATTCGACCATCAAATCGCCCGAGGTATGGGCGAACCTGCCGCCAGCCGATTTTGACCGGAACTACCTGCGCACCTGCGTCCACGAACTGGGGCATACGTTCAATCTGTTGCACCCATTCGACTGTGGACGGCCCGCGTCGACTTCGTGGATGAACTATCCCTGGCGATATCCCTATGGCTACGATCTGCCGCCGGGCTGGCAGGGCACCCAGCAGTACTGGCGCGACTGCCGCTACGAGTTCGACATCGACGAACTGCGCCACTTGCGCCACGAGGCCCTGTTGGACGTGATCCCGGGCGGAGCGGCCTTTGGCGCTTCGAGTCATAGCCAGGTGGCTGCGGCCCCCGCAACGATGGAGCAGGTGAAAAGCGCGCCTGTGGGCCTTTATGTACGGACCCGACCGGAGCGCACCCTGTTTGAATTCGCCGAGCCGATCACGGTCGAGATCAAACTGGAAAACCAAACCGCAGCAGCCATGATCGTGCCCGATATGCTCAAACCGGAATTCGGCCTGATGGAGGTTTTCATCCGCAATCCGCGGGGCCAGGTGCAACCCTATGCCCCCCTGTTCAAACTGTGTGGCGAAGCGCGCCATCAGGAGCTGCCGCCCGGCGAAAAGCTGTTCGAAAGCGTCTTTTTGGGGTATGGCGCCCAGGGGTTCTATTTCCAGGAACCGGGCGAGTACCAGATTTGGGCCATCTACACCGCCGGAGGCCTGCGGCTCCGATCCAACGTCCTGGGCATCCGCGTGGCCTATCCCCAATCGCGCGACGAAGAACAGAAGGCCCTCTTTACTTTTGGCGACGAGCAGGGCCACCTGCTCTATATGCGGGGCGGCGATCACCTGCGCCGAGGCACCGACGAACTGCGAGAGATCACCGAACGCTATCCCACCACCCACCTGGCGCGATATATCCACTATTGCCTGGGCAGCAGCCAGGCTCGGGAGTTCAAAGACACGGTGAGCGGCCGGATTCGCCCCCCACAGATCGACAAGGCCATCCAACAACTCACCACAGCCAGCACCCTGCTGCGCGAGACCCAACAATCGGCCCTCGACAACATCACCCACGGGCGTGTCGTCGATCTCTTGTACGAGTGTTACCAGAAAAGGAACGCCCTGCAAGAGGCCGAAGCGCTGCTGATCCGGACGGTGAGCTATTTCCAACGCATGCAAGTGAAAAAAAGTGTCATCGCCGACTATCAAAGGCGGATCGACCGCATCCGGCGGGGATAGGAGGCCGTCTGGCAATGAGCGAGGAACCGATTCAGATCGACCTGGAAACCACGGGCGAGCCCGAGCGCCAGCCTGCAGAGCTGCCGCGATTCTCCATCCAGATCACCAACAGGTCGGACAAGCCGGTATGGATGGTGGGCGTGTTGCCCGGTTCTGATGGGTTGCGCTATCCCCAATACACCGTCGAAATCGAGGGGCCCTCCGGCCCTGTGGAGATGAGGTTGCCCGAAGGCCTTGATATGGTACGAGGCTTGCAGGTGGAAGATTTCGTCAGGTTGGAACCGGGCGAAAGCTTTGATCCGCAAGCCGGTGAGCGATTTATCCCAGTGCAACCTTTGGCTTGGTTCCGACCTGTCGAGCCGGGGCGGTACCGGTTGAGGCTTCGATTTGACGCCACCGCTCAAGATCCACGTCAATGGATGGGCGACACACCAGTCCGCAATAGGTCTCAAGTGGAAACCCTGATCCAGCAGGTGCCTGCCGTTGAGGTCTGGTCGAACGCCCTCGAGATCGAATGGCCCGGCGAACGCCAACCCGTCCCCAGCCAAGACAAAAATCAGGATGGACCTTTGTCACCCATCACCCGCTTCAAAGCGTGGCTGTAGGCATCGAAGGCTCGTTGCCCAAAGAGCACAAAGCGAACCAGTTCAATGCCCGACGCGGGCTTTGCCCGGAGAAACCCGATGACGGTGTGCAGGGCCACGCCTGCCGCCTCTTCCAGCGGGTAGCCGTAGGCCCCGGTACTGATCGAGGGAAAGGCCACGCTGCCCACGCCGTTCTCGACCGCCACCTCCAGGCTGCGACGATAGGCGCTAGCCAGTAGCCTGGCAGCCCTTTCGGGTCCTTCTTGGCGGTAAACCGGCCCTACGGTGTGGATCACGTAGCGGGCCGGGAGGCGGCCGCCGGTTGTGATCTTGGCATCGCCCGTCGCACAGCCGCCCAGCTTGCGACATTCCTCCAAAATCGCCGGACCTCCGGCGCGGTGGATGGCGCCATCCACGCCGCCCCCGCCCAACAGCGAGTTGTTGGCCGCGTTGACGATGGCCTCCGTATCCTGTTGGGTGATGTCACCTTCCACCAGTTCGAGATATGCACGATCGATTTGAACTCGCACAACCGCACCTCCCGTCTCGATTGGGCCAGGCCTCACCACGGCGACCCGATAGGCCTCGAGGCTCATTGTAGCACATCCCTCCAACCACGACAAAAGTCTATGCCTTCCCAAGTCGGGAATTTGCCTCCAGCCGGGATTCAGGGTATAGTACCCACCATGATGGCATCCTCCGGTAGCGATGACAAACCCAGCGATCTGGCAATCCTCGGTCAGCGGCTGTTGGACTGGTACGAGCGTCATCGGCGCGACCTGCCCTGGCGGCGCACCCAGGACCCCTACGCCATCTGGGTGGCCGAGATCATGCTGCAGCAAACGCGCGTCGAGACGGCCACTGCCTACTTTGAGCGCTTTATGGCCCAATTCCCCACTTTGGAGTCTTTGGCGGCAGCACCTCAGCACCAGGTACTCAAGGCGTGGGAGGGATTGGGATATTACGCCCGGGCCCGCAATCTGCACAAAGCAGCCCAGGTGGTAATGGACGAGTTGGACGGCCAATTGCCGCCCAGCGCCGATGCCCTCATCTATCTGCCCGGCGTAGGGCGTTATACAGCAGCCGCGGTGGCTAGCATCGCCTTTGGCGCCGACGTGGTGGCCCTGGATGGCAATCTGCATCGAGTGCTCTGCCGCATCTTTTCCATCGACGATGATCCGGGCCGCCCCAACACACAGCGCAAACTGGAGCGCCTGGCCCGTTGGATGTTACCCCCCGGACGCGCCGGTGACTTTAATCAGGCCCTGATGGACCTGGGCGCCACCATTTGCACCCCATCCAATCCCCGCTGTCTGATCTGCCCCATCGTCAACCAGTGTCTGGCGCAATGCGAAGGCATTCAAAAAGAACTCCCCATCCGAGCCACCCGCACCAAACGCCCCAGCCGCGACGTCACAGCCGGCATCATCTGGGACTCTCACGGCAGCTTTCTCATCACCCAACGTCCCCCGGACGCGATGCTGGGCGGGATGTGGGAATTTCCAGGCGGTAAACGCCGTCCGGGCGAGGGGTTGACCGACTGCCTTCACCGGGAGATTGACGAAGAGCTGGCCATCCAGATCGACGTGGGCGATCTGCGCTGCGTCGTGGAGCACAGCTTTTCCCATTTCCATATGACCCTGTATGCCTTTGACTGCCGCTGGCTGAGCGGCGCCCCCAAGTGCCTGGGCTGCAGCGATCTGCGTTGGGTAACCATCGATGGGCTGGATGCGTTTGCCTTTCCCGTGGCCGAT
>CAYVLO010000152.1:0-7681 GCA_964452125.1 uncultured Anaerolineaceae bacterium
TCCAATTGGCAAAAATCGCCAATTGGGGTATAATAAACCCATCGATCCCCCCGCGGGCTGGTGAGGGAATCGCCGGCCTGAAAGAAATCGTAAAGGAGAGACGATCATGGCCAAGATTGAAAAAATCGAAGGCATTGGCCCAGCGTATGGGGAAAAACTCCGAGGCGTGGGCATCACCACCGTGGAGGCTCTGCTGGAGGCTGCCGCCTCGCCCAAGGGGCGCCAGGAGCTGGCGGAAAAGACCGAGATTACCGAGAAGCTGATCCTGGAATGGGCGAACCTGGCCGACCTCTTTCGCATCAAGGGGGTTAGCGAGGAATATTCGGACCTCCTGGAAGAAGCCGGTGTAGATACCGTTGTCGAACTGGCCCGGCGGAATCCGGAGAATCTCTATAACGCGCTCAAAGAGATCAACGACGAGAAAAAGCTGGTCCGAGCGCTGCCCGGCCCCAACCAGGTCAAGAGCTGGGTCGAGCAGGCCAAAGAGCTGCCCCGCGTGATGACCTATTAGGGACCGACCCGCACCGCCTGCCGGACGGGGCGTCGGAACGAGAGCGAATCAGGCAGCCGGCGCGCGCCGGCCCGTGGACCAGGTCAGATCAGAGGGAGCCATTTTGTGTTCCCTCTGTTTTTTGCTTTGGCCCACAAGCCTGCTAATCCCGGCGCCTCGCCGACTCTGATGCGGGGCCAGGGAGCCTTTGCCCTTCCATTTTCCAATGATCGGAAATGAACCCGAGCGCTTTGGGGAGCCAGCAATGATGACCAGCAAAGCCCAACGATACACGATGTTTGGCCTGCTCTACTTTGCCCAGGGGGCCATTCTGAGCTATTTCACGGCCTTGAATGCCCTGTATCTCCTGTCGTTTGATCTGACGATGAGCCAGGTGGGGATCTTTTCGGCCATCGCCCTCACCCCATTTGTCCTCAAGATTTTTCTGGGCATGGTGAGCGACAAGGTCAACCTCCTGGGGCGCGGCCATCGTAAGCCCTATATCCTCATCGGCCTGCTGATCCAGGCAGGCTGCCTCTTTCTGGTGCCCTTTATCCATCCGGCCCACGCCTTTGAGCTGCTGGCCTTTGTGGCCTTTGTGCTCATGACGGGCATGGCGCTCTATGATACCTGCACCGACGGATTGGCGCTGGACACGACGCCGCCCGAAGAAGAGGGAACGGTCCAGGGCATCATGGTGGGCGGCCGCGCATTGGGCGTCGTGGTGGTCTCGGCGGCCCTGGGCCTTTTGGCCCAACTGGCGTCGTGGACGGCCGCCTTTTGGGCCCTGGGCCTGGTGACGCTCGTGCCCTTGTTCTGGGTGGTGCGGGCGCGCGAACCAGAGCGCCCGCCCGAGCGTTCGTTCCAATGGCAGGCCTTTCGGGCATTTGGGCGCAAGCAGGTGCTCTCGCTGGCCCTGCTGGGCGCCCTCTATTCGCTGGTGATCAATGGAGCCAGCGAACTGCTCAACCCCTATCTCCAGGACCGCTTTGGCATCGACTATATCCTGGCCGGCTTTTATACGGCCTGTTGGGGCCTGGGCGTGGTGCTGGGAGGCATCACCGGTGGGCGCCTCACCGACCGGATAGGGCACAAACGGGCCGTCGTGGGCGCCTTGGTCGTCTCGCTTTTCTCCATTCTGACCCTGACCTGGATTCCCAACCCGGCCGTAGCCTGGCCCCTTGTTCTGATCTTTGGGTTGGCCTTTGGTTACTATGAGACGGTGTATTTTGCCACCTCGATGAACCTGACCGATCCGCGCATCGCGGCGTCGATGTTCGCCCTCCTGATGGCGGTAGCCAACATCGGCACCGGGATCGGCCTGGCCGTCAGCGGCGCTCTGGTGGATGCCATCGGCTACCCCTGGACCTTTGTGACCATCGCCCTGCTCAATCTGCTGGCGTTGCCCCTCCTCCCGGCCATCTTTCCAGCCCGGGCGAGGATCGCTTCGGCGGACGGGAGCGCCCCATGAACTATTCCTGGTTGATGCTGGACGCTGACGGCACCCTGTTCGACTATGATCGGGCAGAAACCCTGGCCCTATCCCGCTCCTTTGAGGACCTGGGTCTGGCCTTTGACCCGGGCTATGTGCCCATCTACCGCGACATCAACGACCGGTTGTGGAAGGAATTCGAGCGGGGCGAGGTGACCCAGGCCCGCCTGCGGATCAAACGGTTCGAGCAGCTCGCCGAGGCGCTCCGGATCGACGTCGATCTGCCAGCCCTTAGCCGCCGTTACCTGATCCGCCTGGCCGAGGGCACCGATCTCATAGAGGGGGCCGAAGCCCTGCTGGGAGCGTTGCACGGTCGGGTGGGCCTGTTGCTGATCACCAACGGACTGACCGAGGTCCAACGACCGCGCCTGATGCGTTCGACCATCGGCCATTACTTCTCGCACCTGATCATTTCTGAGGAGGTGGGAGCGGCCAAACCCCATCGGCCCATCTTTGACGTGGCCTTTTCCCACATGTCCCATCCCCCCAGGGAAGAGGTGTTGATCGTGGGCGATAGCCTGACGTCCGACATTCAGGGCGGCCGCGACTATGGCATCGATACCTGTTGGTACAATCCAGCACGGCGCCCGCTTCCCCCCAATGTGCAGGTCACTCACCAGATCCACAGCCTCGCTCAGCTCTTGCCCATTGTCGGCCTCAATGGAACGGGATCTGGGTGTGGCGAGGGCGCGCCGGCCTGACCAGGCCCCCGGGAGAACCATGGGAAGCAGCGGGTGACTTGGCCGAAACTCTGATTAGACAGCCTGCACGATCGAGGAGGCAGGATGGATTCGTTCGTTTTCAAACCCATGGATCGAGAGAACGCCCGTGTGGTGTCTGACTGGACCTACGAGCGACCCTACGACCTATACAACACGCCCATGGAGGCCAGGCGCCAAACGGTCGACTATTTGACCGACCATCGCAATCACTACTATCTCATCACCAACGGGCAGGGGGAATTGCTCGCCTACTGCTGTTTCGGCAAAGAGGGCCAGGTACCCGGGGGCGACTATGACGACGACGCCCTGGATCTGGGCCTGGGGGTGCGCCCCGATCTGACCGGGCAAGGACAGGGCGGCGTGTTTGTGCAAGCGGTCGTGGACTTTGCCCGCGAGCAGTATGCACCCAGGTTCCTGCGCGTCACCATCGCTGAATTCAACAAGCGGGCGCAGCGGGTGTGGCAAAAAGCAGGCTTTCAGTTCGAGCAACGGTTCGAACGACATCACGACCGGATGCCCTTTGTGGTGTTGACACGCGAGGCATAGCAGACGGGACGTATGAGGATCTCGAAACCGCCCTTGATGTCGCGCCGGCTGCTGCTCTTTATGGGCACCATGATCCTGGCCAACACCGCCAGCCACATGCACCAGGCGTTGATGCCCCTGTTCTTGCAGGAGCTGGGGGCCAACGTGGGACAGGTGGGGCTGTTCTTTACCCTGGGCGCCATCGCCCCCCTCTTGTTTCAGATCTTTGGCGGCTGGCTGTCCGACGCCAAGATAAGGAGTTTGTATGGAAACGTTTGATGCCATTGTAGAAGCAATCCGCGCCGAGTTCGAGATCAAGAGTGCGGCCCGCGACGCGGCCCTGCAACGCTCCCGCACCCTCATCCGCCATTGCGCCAACGCCATCCGCGCCGCCCACCGGGGCGACAGGGACGAGTCGCGGGATCTGTTGGCCATCGCCGCCGAAGCAGCCCGCGAGATGAAGGCCGATCTGGAACTCTACCCCGACCTGTACCACGCCGGCTATACTCAGGATGCCCTCAAAGAGTATGTGGAGGCCCAGGTGGTCTATGCCTTTATCAATGGGGCCGACCTGCCCACCCCGGCCGATTTGGCCGTCGAAGCGCCCGCCTACCTCAAGGGGGTGGCCGAAGCTGCCAGCGAGATGCGTCGCCACGCCCTGGACCTGATGCGCCAGAACAAGCTGGACCGCGCCGAGGAGATTATGGCGGTCATGGACGACGTGTACAGCCTGTTGATCACGGTCGACTTTCCCGACGCCATCACCGGCGGGCTGCGCCGCACCACCGACATGCTGCGCGGCGTGGTGAGCCGCACCCGCGGCGATCTGACGACCTCCATCCGTCAAGAGATGATGCGCCAGGCGCTGCGCGACTTTGAAGCGCGCGTGGGCCTTAACAGCGGCGAATTTGCCGATGTGGAGAACCCGGACGAGGAGGAAGAATAGCATGGGCCTGGGAGGCAGAGAGAGACCTGGACGGAGGGGCCATGGCTGATCCCTCGTCGATCCTCCGCGCCAGCGAAATCGGTCAGTACGCCTACTGCGCGCGGGCCTGGTGGCTGGCGCAGGTCAAGGGTTACCCATCGGCCAACGTGGCAGCCATGCAGCGGGGCACGGAGGGACATCGAGCCCACGGGCGCAAGGTGGAGGCCTACCATCGCTGGCGCCGGATCGCCATCGGGCTGATTGCCCTGGGCGGTGTGCTGTTGCTGGTGGGGTTGCTGTTGGGACTGGGGCGTTAGCCGATGATCGGGCTTTTGTTTGCCGCCTGTCTCCTCCTGGGGTTGGGTGTCTGGTTGTTGATGCGCTCGTCGGCCCTGCAGCGGCAGAGCGGGCTCCCGGTGGGACGGGTGGTCTATGTGGACACCGGCGCCTGGGAGCGTTGCGAGCGTCCCCTGTTCTCCAATCGATACCGCCTCACCGGGCGGCCCGACTATTTGGTGCGCAGCCGAGAGGGGGTCATTCCGGTGGAGGTCAAGTCTGGGGCAGCGCCCGCCCAGCCCTACCCGGCCCACCTGTTGCAGTTGGCGGCCTACTGTCTGCTGGTCGAGGAGCAGGAGGGGCGCTCGCCGCCCTATGCCATCCTCAAGTACGACGACCGGGCCTTTGAAGTGGACAATACGACCGCCCTGCGGCGGGAACTGTTGAACACCCTCGACGCCATGCGGCGCGACCTGGATGCCCGTCGCGTGGACCGCAGCCACGAGGAACCCGGACGCTGCCAGAACTGCGGCTACCGCGAGCGCTGCAATCAGCGCCTGGCCTAACCCTCGCCGCGGACCTGCACGCCGCGGAACTGCGCCGGGGCCGCGCCGTGGGCCACGTGGGCGATCTGGATCGGCTCGCCCTTGGCGCAACTGGGGAGGCCCCACAGGCGCCAGTGCTCGGCGTTGCCCACGGCATCGCAGCTATTCCAAAAGCGGGGCGTCATGTCGGTGTAGCTGGCATCGCGCAACAGGCGCCCCAATTTGCCCTGCTTGATCTCGTAGGCGACCTCGGTGCCAAAGTGAAAGTTGAGCCGTTTGTCGTCGAGACTCCAGCTCTTGGGGGTGTCCAGGTAGACGCCCTCGCCCGTGTCGGCGATGAGGTCGTCCAGCGTCCAGTCGCCCGGTTCCAGGCTGATGTTGGTCATGCGGATGAGGGGCGTCCGATCCCAACCGTCGGCCCGCATCGTCCCGTTGCTAAAGGGCAGGGGCGGCTTGGGCGTGGTGTGGTGGTAGTGGTGGGCCAGCCACCAGGCCGTCTCGCGCGACGTCAGGTAATTCACAAATAGCCCCCGTTCGATGATGGGGATGCGCTCCGCCGGGGTGCCCTCATCGTCCCAGCCAAAGGTGCCCAGCCCCCGGGGCAGGGTGGCGTCGGCGGTGATGTTCACGGCTGGCGAACCGTACTGCAACACGCCCAACTGATCCACCGTCATAAAGCTGGTTCCGGCATAGGAGGCCTCGGCGCCCAGCACCCGGTCCAGCTCGATGGGATGCCCGCAGCTTTCGTGGATCTGGAGGGCCAGTTGGGCGCTGCCCAAAATCACCGTCTGCCGCCCCGTGGGGCACACCGGCGCCGCGAGCAGGGCCTCGGCCTCGTCGGCGCAGCGCTCCGCCTGGGCCAATAACTCGAGTTCCTCGATAAACTCGTACCCGGCCTGGGCGCAGTCCTCAAAGCTTCGTCGTTGAAAGATTCCATCCTCGCCTACCGCCGTGGCGGCGACTCCGCCTCCGCTCTCGACGATGACCTGTTCCAACCGGCTACCCTCGCTGGAGACAAACCATTTGTGCTCGTGGAGGATCTGCATCTCGGCCTGGGCGACGCGGACCTTGGCCCGGCGCTGCATGGCTTGGGAGCAGCCGATCAACAGATCGAGGCGCTCCTCGGGAGAAACCAAGAGAGGATCCCTGGTCACGGGGGTGGCATAGCGGCCCGTCTCTCCGGGGCGAGGCGGCAGGTCGAGCGACGTGTCCCGGACCTTGCCACTGGCCCGGGCGATATCCAGGGCCCGGCGGGCGACGGCCTCCAAGGCCTCGCCGCTCAGGTCGCTGGTGGAGGCAAACCCCCAGGCGCCGTCGGCCCACACGCGGACGCCCACCCCCTGGCTCTCGACGGTGGCGAACCGATCCAATTGGCCGTTTTTCGCTGCCAGGTCCTCGGTGTGGCGCTCCACCCCCCGCACGTCGGCGTAAGCGGCGCCGCCCTGCATGACCCGGTCTAGCACGATAAGGGCAAGGTTTTCCATCGCATCCTCCTGGGGACCACACCCCACTCCTGGGTTGGCGAGAGCACTAACTCAGAGATCCAGCCATCCTGCAACTGGCTATGCTTGTCGGTTGAGTGACCGCATTCGGATCAACGGAGATTCGCAAAGTGGGCCGATCAACATTTGCACTGAAAAGTCGCTTTTGGAGTGCACACCTGGCGCTTCCCGTCAGGACGTTTGCTTGCGCAGCAAATTTTCGGCAGCAAGCTGCCGCACTCCAAAGTTCGTTTGCTCGATCAGGCATAACCATCGCATTGATATTACAAATGCGTTTGCCCTAGCGTATCGGGTGGGCAAACGCAGGGCCCGCCCCCTCCCAACCCCAGGGGCGCTATTCCGGGCGACCCCGAAACTCGGACGCCGAGCAGGCTGAAGGCGTCGTCCCTTCGGGGTGCACCTGGCGCCAGGCAGCATGCTCCACCGAAATGACCGCCACCCTCATGAAACACTCCTCCAGAAATCTCGATGGGGATTATAACACCCTCCCGTTGGAGGAGCAAACGCGGCGTGGGCATACCTCCAGATAACAGCAGGGAAACCCCACGCCACACGACGATTGCCCTACGGATTCTGGAAATCCCGAAATTTTCCCTTGACAAGCGGATGGGTTAGGGTATAATATAGAAGCAACACGCCGCCTTTACTCACAGGCGGCGTGGGTCCATCATGTACCAGAAGGCACTTGCCGCTAAGGGCATCTTTGGCCGCCAGAGCGCCAGGAAAGGAGGACAGCAAACGCATCACTCCATTCGATCAACCGGCATGGGGCGCAACGGCTGAATCCGTGGTCCCCACGAACAACCGATAGCAGGGCCTCCCTCATTGTAGCCCCACTGTACCCCCGGAAGGCCAACGTGTCTCGGTCGAGCAAGAACGCGCCAGAGATCCGTTGTTTCTTCGCTTGTAGTTGACCCACCTCTGGATTGACGGATCATCTTGAAAAAAACCGATACCCCACACTTTTGGCGCCCCCCTTGGGGTCGCCTCTCTGACCGGATCGACCGAGTCGCGAGAACAGGACTTTTGACCTGCACAGAAAAGGAGAAAGGAACCATGACGAGTCCCAAGATCGAGTGCAAGGGGATCAATCAAGTGGCCCTCGTAGTCCACGATCTGGAGCAGGTGGCCAAGAACTATTGGACGATTCTGGGCATTGGCCCCTGGGCCATCTACGAGTGGGAGGCGCCCCTGGTCTACGACC
>CAYVLO010000153.1:0-1520 GCA_964452125.1 uncultured Anaerolineaceae bacterium
ATTCGAGGACGGCAGTCACGTGCTGCGGGCCAAGATCGACATGGCCTCGGGTAACATGAACATGCGCGACCCGGTGATGTACCGCATCCTCCACGCCGAGCACCACCGCACCGGCAACGCGTGGTGCATCTATCCCATGTACGACTATGCCCACGGCCAGTCCGATGCTATCGAGGGCATCACCCACTCGCTGTGCGACCTGGGCTACGAAGACCATCGTCCGCTGTACAACTGGTTCCTGGAGGCGCTGGGGATCTATCACCCGCGCCAGATCGAGTTTGCGCGGCTGAACCTGAGCTACACCATCCTGAGCAAGCGGCACCTGTTGCGGCTCGTCCAGGAAGGGCACGTAGCTGGCTGGGACGATCCACGCATGCCCACGCTGGCGGGCCTGCGCCGGCGGGGGGTGACGCCCGAGGCGATCCGCACCTTCCTCAATCGCATCGGCGTGTCCAAGAACGACAGCATCGTCGACATCGCCCTGCTGGAGCACTGCCTGCGCGAGGACCTGAACGTCCGCAGTCCGCGGGTCATGGGCGTGCTGAGGCCGCTCAAGGTGGTGCTGACCAACTATCCAGAGGATCAGGTGGAAGAGTTCGAAGCGGAGAACAACCCCGAAGACGCCAACGCCAGAAGCCGGATGGTCCCCTTTTCCCGCGTGCTGTACATCGAGCAGGAGGACTTTCGGGAAGACCCGCCGAAAAAGTGGTTCCGGCTTGCGCCCGGCGCCGAGGTGCGACTCAAACACGCCTACTATATCACCTGCCATGAGGTGATCAAGAATCCCGACACCGGCGAGATCGTCGAACTGCACTGCACCTACGATCCGGAAAGCCGGGGCGGCGGCACAGCCGACGGCCGTCGCGTCAAGGGGACCCTGCATTGGGTCTCGGCCGCCCACGCCCGCCCGGCAGAGGTGCGTATCTACGATCGGCTCTTTACCAAGGCCGATCCCCACGAGACGGACGAAGGCCTGGATTTCACCGCCAACCTCAATCCGAACTCGCTGGAGGTCTTGCGGGGATGCCAGGTGGAGCCCAGCCTGGCAACGGCCGCGCCCGGCGACCATCTCCAATTCCTGAGGATGGGCTACTTTGTGGTAGACCCAGACACGACCAACGAGCTGCTGGTCTTTAACCAGACGGTGACGCTGCGCGACACCTGGGCCAGGATCGAACAATCGCTGAACGGCTGAGGCCCATCGATGACGGCACGGCGCCGACGCGTATAATTCAGACGAGTTGATTATATAACGCGAACCTGGATCGTTCGACGGCCGATGTCCATTTGGCGCTATCTCGAACACCACGAAAAAGACCACAATCGAGCATTTCGGCTTTTTGGAGTGCGCTGCCTGGCAATGCCAGGACGCTTGCTTGCGCGATGATGTTGCGGCAGCAAGCTGCCGCACTCCAAAGGATTGGTTGTGCGGCGCCCGAGGGATTAGACGAAAACATCGACGAATATGATGTTGCGGCAGCAAGCTGCCGCACTCCAAAGGATTGGTTGTGCGGCGCCCG
>CAYVLO010000153.1:1620-7669 GCA_964452125.1 uncultured Anaerolineaceae bacterium
AGGGATTAGGCGAAAACATCAACGAATATGAAATACGCCTGCCGCCTGCCTTGGAAACCCCAGAATTTGCCAGAGGGCCGGTTCCATGCTAAAATAGCGCCGTTCTTGGGGGATCGTCCAATGGCAGGACAGGCGACTCTGGATCGTCTAATCGGGGTTCAAATCCCTGTCCCCCAGCCAGCAAAAGGCTCTCACCGAATGGTGAGAGCCTTTTTGTGTCCGAACTCATACAAAGGAGCGGCCCCCAGGGAGCCGCTCTCTCATGGACTTCTCAGACGTCTGTTGTTTACGAAAAAAAGCGCCCAATCAAGGGCAGGCGCTGTACCCAATTGCGCTTGCGCCGCCTACGCCGCCCATTGTTGTCTTCGGCATAGTAATAGTAATAGTAATAGTAGCCACCCGAGCGGCTGGGGGACAGGCGGTTGAGAGCCGCGCCCAGCACGTTCGCCCCTACTTGCTGCAACACCTCCACCGACCGCCGAGCCGCGTTGCGGCGCGTCTTGCCGGCATCGGCCACCAGCAACACACCATCGGTCTGGGTGGCCAAAACGGCAGCATCGGTCACTGGAATGGCGGGGGGCGTGTCAAAGATCACGACATCGGTTTTGGATTTGAGCAGCTCGATGAATTGGGCCATTCGTTGCGAGCCCAACAGCTCCGAAGGGTTGGGAGGCAAGGGGCCACTGGTCAACAATCGAAGGTTCTCAATCCCGGTTTCCTGCAGGTGTCCGTCGAGTTCCAACTGGTCGTCGAGCAGCACGTTGGTCAGCCCCGTTTTGTTGGGCACCTGAAAGATCTTGTGCAGCGTCGGTCGGCGCAGGTCCGAATCGACCAGGATCACCGATTTGCCAGCCTGGGCCATCACCACGCCCAGATTGGCCAGCGTGGTGCTCTTGCCCTCCACCGGGTTGGGGCTGGTGACCACCATCGACCGGATAGGATGGTCCAGAGACGAGAACTGGAGGTTGGTGCGCATGGCCCGATAGGCTTCGGAGATGGGCGACTTGGGATGGCGGACGGTGATCAGCTTTTCCGCAGGCGCATCGCCCGAGATGCGGGTGATGGCGCCCAATGTGGTCAGACCCATCGTCTTGGACACTTCTTCGGGAGACTTGATGGTATCATCCAGGTATTCGATGAGAAACGCAGCGCCCACAGCCAGCATGGCGCCGATGGCAGCCGCCAGCAAAACCTGGATCAGCCACTGGGGGCCGATGGGCTGGGTGGGCGCCTGGGCCTGCTCGATCACCGTCAGCACGTTGACGCCGGCGTCGCCCAACAGCAGTTGATACTGGGCAAAGGTCGCCCGCCAGTTGTTGATCTGGCCTTCGAGTGTGCTGATCCGACTTTGGATATCCTGAATCTGGCGGGCGCTAAAGGCCTCGCTCAACTCGGCTTCCAGTTTTTGAATCTCTTGCTGAGCGGCCTCGATTTTGGGCGGTAGGGTCGCCGCCTGAGCCTCGATAAAGGCCCGATTGCTATCCTGAGGCCGCGACGATTGTACCGACGCCAAAAGCTGGGTGGCCAGTTCGTCGGCAATCAGTTTGGCCCGCTGGGGATCGGTGTCGGTGACCCGGATTTCCATCAGATTGGTGCCCGCCACCAAAGTCACGGCTACCTGCTCCTGCAACACACGCCACTGCTCTTCAAACCCCAAGGCGCGGGCCGTCGCGCGGAGGATCGGTTCGCGCTTGATCAACTCGGAGTAGGTCTGGGCCAGCCGGTCGCCCGTGTAAAAGTCATTGTAGCTGGGGTTGGCCTGCTCGATGGCCTGGCCGATCATGAGGGTGGTTGAGGTTTGGTAGGTGGCGGGCTGATCTTTGACCGCCAGCCAACTGAACGAGGCCGCGACGACCGTCGAGAGCACGATCAACCACAGCCATTTCCAGATTATAGACGCAACCTGTCGCAATTCCATGGCTCTACCCGCAGTTCCATTTCCGTAGCTTGGGCCTATTTGGAGAATCAGGGGCTACTTGCTGGCTGCCACCGACATTGTAACACATCGCCCCCAATTTCACAACTTGACCGTTCATTTGATCCAAACCGGATCCCAATCATTGTACGGGCTATCGAGGAAAAGACGGCGATCGCTGCCGTCGGCGTTCATAATCCAGAGCTGTTGGCGTCCTGTATCCTGGTTGGACCAGAACACGATCTGCGATCCATCGGGCGAAAAGGTGGGATGTTTGTCCCATTCCCAGGTATTGAAGGTCAGCCGCTGCTTGTTCTGGCCCTGGGGATTGACGGTAAAGATATCGTCGCTGCCGCCAGAGGGTCCCATCTCCTGCGAGACGTAGGCGATCAGGTCGCCCTTGGGAGACCAGACCGGATCGTAGCTCACCGCCTGGCCAAAGGTGATGGCCCAGCTAATCCCGGTGGCCAACTGCTGGACATAGATCTGAACCCCTCCCCCGCCGCTGCTCACCGAGGCTCTGTACTCGCCATCGGGCGCAATGCGCTCCTGGGCCACGGCCTGGTCGTAGGGCCAGCGGTCGGTCAAAAGGCCAATGCGTTTCGTATCAGGATCCAGAATATAGAGAGCAGGCTCGCCGCCCCGATCGGAGAAGAAGGCGATTTTGTTGCGCAGCACCGACGGGATCGGCGGGATGGGCGAGGGCGTGGGCGAGGGCGTCAACGTCGGCGTTGCCGTGCCCCGTATTTCATCGAGCCAGATCACGACCGGTGTGCGCGTGGGCCAGGGCGTATTGGTCACCGTCGCCAGGTTGGGAGGTCGCGGCGTGGGCGTGCCGGTCAGAATCACGTTGGCTGTGGCCAAAGCCTGTAAATAGGCGGCTGTGGCATAGGTTTCGGGTCGGGGCGTGTTGGTGATGACGATATATCTGGGCGTGGGCGTGGCCCAATATTGGGGCAAGGGGGTAGCCGTGCCGGTCGTCTCGGCCCACGCGGTCACGCGGGCAGCAACGGCAGCCGCCGTCACCAGGTTTTCGGGGGTGGGCGTGCTGCTGATGATCACATACACCGGCGTCTCGGTCGGCGTGGGCGTGCCCGTCGGCGGCGGCGATCCGGTGGGAATGGGCGTCTTGGGCGGCGCACCCACACTGATCACCAGTCGAGGTTTGTTACCCTGGGTGGCGGGCCCATAGCCTGTATCCCAGGCAAAGACGCTGTTCTCGCCGGCCAGCGGCCCGTCGATGCGGAACGAGACCGTGTAATGCTCTTCGAGGAGGCGCTGCTCCAGATCGCGCAGTTGCTCGGTCGACAGAGCAAAAGTGTTGCCGACGCCTATCCCCAAATCCCCCACACCGAGGGCCGGGGGCAGCGACCACTGCACCGGCGCATTGTGAATGTCCTGGTAGGTCTTGCGGCTCCACTCGGCGTCGGCGTCGCGCGCCAGGATCCGCACCTCCCACGTCCCGGACCCGCCCAAACGCCGGGCGTCCAGACCGGTCATCGTCAGGGAGGCGCTGTGGATGGTAGCGCCCCGAGGCACCGCCGACAGGTCAAACTGAAGGGCGCCGTGATAGATGATCTTGTCAAACACACCCGTGTAGAGATAGGAATCGCCCAGGTGGTTACCCCGCGACTCGTCGCTGGCTACCCAACCCGCGGCCCCCGCCTCGGGCGCCAGGCTGTACACCGCCCCGCCGGGGTGAGGCGTGGGCGTGGCGGTGGGATTGACAAACTCGAAGGTGGGCGGCGGGGTACTGAGGGCGCCACTGGGAGAGGGCACAGAGGCGATTGTGACGCTGGGCTGAGGCGTCTGAACAACTGCGGGCATGGTGGTGGGTGTGGGTGGCGAAGGCGCGGCCCAGAGCGCCGACGCATAGTAATAGATGACGGCGACCAAAGCCAGCACAACGGCAATCCACAACCCCACCCGGAGCGCCGGAAAGGGAGCTGGCGCCGGTCCGATCTCGTCTTCGACCTCGTCCGGTTCGATAGACGGAGAGACGACCGTATCGAGCGGCTTCCGGTAAAAGCGACAACCGCGATGCTCGGACGTCAGGCAATACCAGGATTGATGGTCGAGTTCGACCTCGGCTGGCTCTTTTTGAGCGTAACACAGATGCCCCTCAGCGGGCTCGGCATGGCGGATCTCGCGATCCAGCTCAGTGCCCAGCCAGGGACAAATATCAGTGGCCAAGTTGGTCTCCTATCGGTTTACAGTACCATTTCGAGGACCCACCAATAGCATACCACAGACACCCCCGCGCGGCAAATCAGACAGGGGTCGGGCCCGGATCGGGTGTATTTCAAATTCGTCGGTGAGTTCGTTACACGCCTCGGGTGCTGAGTAGCCATTCCTATGGAGTGCGCGCCTGGCGCAAAGCGCCAGGACGCTTGCTTGCGCGGTTTTTTGCGGCAGCAAGCTGCCGCACTCCATAAAGCAATGGCATCCGGCATTAGGCCCTTTTCGTCGCCCTCGAGATAGCGTCAACCAGACGTTGGACGCCCAATAGACTGTTCTGACATTATGTTATCAACTAATCTGAAAGGCACCCCCCGGATCGGCCTGCCGCGCTGTCCACTTGCCCAGTAGTCGACCGGCCAAATCCACCCAGGCCAGGCCGACAAAGACCATCATCGCGGCATCCACGGGCAGGCGGTAGCGGTGCATGGCCCAGGTCAGCAGGTGCATGGCCGAATAGGTAAAGACATAGAGGTACAGCAGGACGACCAAGCGTCCATCCTGAGGTGCATGAGCCGCGGAGGGCCTGCGCAGTAACCGGAAGGAACAGAGCAAGCCCCACAGCATAAAGGGCAAATAGAGACCAAAGGAAAAGACGCGGGAGATGTTGGAAATGGTCGCCGAGGTGGGCTCGGGCCAAAAGCGATAATAGTTGCGAAAACGGTCCAGAGTCTGCATCAGGAATCGACCGGGCTCGTCCAAAACAAAGCGGATGCCTTCGGCGGTCAAGCGCGTGTTCAGCTCGGCTTCGTTGAGGCCCGTCCACTCGGTCGGCACCGAGGGAAGGTTGAGCGGTTCAAAGCGGTAGCCCTGCTGGGGGTGGTTGGCGGCATAGAGCGCATAGCCGACGTTCGAGTTGAGCGGCAAGAAGGCGTCGTAGACCAGATAGTTGCGCACGGTCCAGGGCAGGATAAAGGCGGCGACGACGGCTCCCGTCAGCGCGGCGGATTGGAGGAACCTCCAGAACCGCACACGGCCCCAGGTGGCCCACAGCAGCCAGGCCAGCAGAAAGGGGGTCAGCAGGAGAACCTGCTGGCGCAACAGCGAGGCCAGGCCCCAGGCCAGCCCCAGCTCCAACCAGAGGCGCAGATCGCGGCGCGGGGCCTCCGGCGCCGGGGCCTCGGCCCTCAGGCGTTGCCCCAGGCGCTGCAAGATGTCCAGCGACCACAGAAGCAGGGTGATGTAAAAAGGCTCGGTCATCAGCGTGGCGCTGTAATAGACCAGGTAGATATAGACCGAAACCCCTGCCGCAGCGGCCAATCCCACCGCCGGGCTGAAGGTGCGTTTGCCCAACCGGTAGACCAGCCAGGGCATGAGCAAACCCACGACCACCGCCTGGATCAGGCGTGCGATCAGCGGATGGTAGCCAAAGATGGCATAGACGGCAGCCAGGTAGAGGACGTAGAGAAAGGACCAGTGGGCCGTGGGCGTGTTGGCCGGGGTGAAGGGATACCAGGCCTGGTCAAAGACAAAGCCCTTGCCTGCCACCACGTTCTGCGCCAGGGCATCGTAGGAGATCTGATCGTGGGTGCCCGGCAGGACCTCCACGGTATCGCCCAGGTACAGGGCTGCGCCCACGCGGACCAGCACCGAGAGGGCGAGGATGACAAGTAATGTCTTTCTTTCCAAGGATAAATGCAATTCCATTCGATTCTTCACAAAAGCACCTATTTTGTTTCCTCTCGCCTGAGAGTTCGGATCCATTCCGTCCGGTCTCCGCGAAGGCGCACGAGCACAGAGATCCACAACCGCCACACGAAATAAACTGGCCCTAATAGCAGTGCCTTGTAGGCCCAGCCGGGAGCACGGTCGACGATCAAGCCAAGGAAGGGATAAGCGATCCAGGCACTCAGCAAAAGCGCTGAGCCCAATACCCCCAACGGCGTACGTATATCA
>CAYVLO010000154.1:0-7643 GCA_964452125.1 uncultured Anaerolineaceae bacterium
CTTGGTTTTTCTAGTGGGCGGCGTCCGCCAGGGCGTCGACCATGATCGCTTCGATCCGGCAGAAGCTAGCGGGGGCGACGGATAGTAGAGACCTCCGAGGTTTTCAAAACCTCGGAGGTCTTGGTTTTTCTAGTGGGCGGCGTCCGCCAGGGCGTCGACCATGATCGCTTCGATGCGCCGGCTTTCGTCCGAGACGGTGCTGCCCGATACGAGGGCCATCTCGGACGCCAGCAGGTCGCGCCCCTGCTTGAGGTAATCGCCATCTCTTTTGGTGAGGTGGGATCGCTCCCGGTGCCAGGTGAGGTCGCGCACCACGCGGGCCAGCTCGATCACCCGACCGGTTCTGATCTGGGCGTAGACCTGTTCCTGGCGCTCCCGATAGTCCTCGGGTAGGAGGTGGGGTTTGCCGTGCAGGACGCTCAGTACCCGCGCCAGCTTGGATTGGGACATGGCCAATCGCACACCCGACTCGTCGGCGGTGCGCACGGGAAGTTGGACTGTCAAGCCCTGGCCCGGTATGTCGATGATATAGTAGCGCTTGGCCCCATCCAGGAGATCCCTGCTTTCGATACCCGTGATGCGACCCGGTCCATGACGCGGATGGACCACTTTATCTCCCACTGAGAACGACATAGCTTTCCCTCCTTGGTGTTGCCCGGTACGGGCGAAATGCCCCATCCGGCGGATAGGGCCTGAATCTAACGATCCAGGCCAAGCACACCAACTCGCGCGGGATCGCCAGATCCCGCGCACTTGCGGCGGTTAGGGCTTGGGTCTGGCGACCCAGGCCGAGCGAAACTGCCTCTGGCTGTTACCTTCGGTCAGACCTCGAGCAGGGCGACGGTGACCACCGGCCTGCGTTTGGTCTGTTTGTAGAAAAAGTTGGAAAGGGCCTTTTCGACCTTTTTTTCCATGTGGTGTGCAGCAGCGCCCCGTTTGCTCGAGGCGGTGGCGCGCACCAGATCCCCGGCCCTGGCCAAAAGGCTCTCGGCTTCGGGGGTGTAGACAAAGCCCTGGGTGATGATGCGCGGTTCGCCAACCGTTTTCCCGGCTTTGCGGTCATAGGGCGCCACGGCGGTCACAAAGCCGCTCTGGGCCAGCCCGTCCCGCTGGCTGATCACGGCCCGCCCAACCTCGCCGACGCGCGAACCGTCGACAAAGACGGGGCCGCCGGGAATCCGCGGACCTATGTGCAGGCGTTCGTCCTCAAAGGTCAAGGGGTAGCCGTTTTCGACCAAGGCGATGTCGCTTTTGGCGATGCCCGCTTTGTGGGCTAGCTTGGCATGGGCCACCAGATGGCGCAGCTCGCCATGGACGGGCACAAGAAAGCGGGGTTTCACCCGTTCGAGCAATCGCCCCAGCTCTTCCTGGCTGGCGTGGCCCGATACGTGGGCCTGCACCTGAGGGCCATAGTAGACGTCGGCGCCCCGCTGAAAGAGGCGGTTGATGACGCCGTAGGTCGTCTCTTCGTTGCCGGGGATAATGTGCGACGATAGCAGCACCGTGTCGCCCTCTTGGATGCTCAGCGAGCGATGGGTGTCGGTCGCCAGGCGGTTCAAGACCGCCATGGGCTCCCCCTGCGAGCCGGTGGCCATGATCACCACCTGCCGCGGCGGCAGCCGGTCGATCTCGTTCAGGTTGACCAGCACCCCGTCGGGGATGTGGAGATAGCCCAGCTCGCGGGCCATTTCGGCGTTTTCGACCATGCTCAGGCCGGCGATGGCGATCTTGCGATTGTGGCGCTGAGCCGCGTGGACCACCTGCTGCACCCGCGAGATCAGCGAGGCAAAGGTGGCGATGATCAGCCGGCCGGGCGCCTCGCTCATGATCTGATCAAAGGCATCGTCGAGAACGGCCTCGGACGACGTCGAGCCGGGTTGGTCGGCGTTGGTGCTATCGGCCAGCAGCGCCAGGACCCCACGGCGGCCAAATTCGGCCAGCTTGGCCTCGTCGGTGGGCCAGCCGTCCACCGGGGTGGGATCGAATTTAAAATCGCCGCTGTGGACGATCAGTCCGGCCGGCGTGGTAATACCCAGACCCACCGAGTCGGGAATCGAGTGGCAGACGTGGTAGGGTTCGATGGTAAAGGGGCCGATGCGCAGCACGTCGCCGGCGGCGTAGGTGTGCAGTGTGGCCTTTTCCAGCATCCCCTCGCGTTTGAGGCGGACTTGGAGCAATCCCTGGGTCAGGCGCGTGGCATACACCGGCGCATCGATCTCTTGCAGCAGGTAGGGCAGGGCGCCGATGTGGTCCAGGTGGCCGTGGGTAATCAAAATGGCGCGGACAAGGTCCTTTTTGTCGCGCAAATAGCCCCAATCGGGCAGGATATAGTCTACGCCCAGGTCGTCCGATTCGGGGAACATGATCCCCGCATCGATCACGAGAATGTTGCGGCCATACTCGATGAGTGTCATGTTTTTTCCTACTTCGCCCAGGCCGCCCAGGGGAAGGATTCGTAGTTTTCCAGTCATAATGTGTGTGTTCTACTCCGTGCGGGGTGATGTTCCGAGCGGTTCAGGCAGCAGGCTCCCAAATAGTACCCCGCGATGCGGAGCTGCTCCTCAGAATTTGAACCTTTCTCAGGGTTGTGCGTTTGTTCCGACGCCTACCGCGCCGGTGGTCCTGTTGAGCCGGTTCTGTTCAGATGCCGGTCAAGAAAATAGCGCGGGCCGCAATTGCCCACGGCCCGCGCTGGATCATGCTGCTTGTCGAGGGTCGCCCATTACCTGGCGACGGTTCGTTCCAAGTGGATGTGTGTTCCCTGGAACACGTGACTCCAGGGGCGCTGCGCCTACCAGCGCGCGCGGCCGCGGTTTGAGTTTCGGTGGTCCGGTTGGGGCTTGGCCCGGTCGACCTTGATCTCGCGCTCGTCAACGGATTTGCCGTTCAGGGCACTGATGGCCGCGTCGGCTGCCTCATCGGTGGCCATCTCGACAAAGCCAAAGCCCTTGGGCCGGCCTGTGTCGCGGTCGGTGATCAGGTTGACCGATGCGATTTCTCCATATTCGGCGAACATGGTGCGCAGTGTATCTTCGGTGGTGTTGTAGCTCAAGTTGCCTACGTATAGTTTCTGGCTCATGATTCCTCCTACCAACCGCTGACGGTGACATCGGTGGCTTGCAGGCCCTTGGGGCCCTTTTCGACATTGAACTCGACGCGCTGTCCCTCTTCCAAGTTCTTGAAGCCCTCGCCACGGATGGCCGAGTGATGGACAAAGAGATCAGGGCCTCCTTCTCGTTCGATAAAACCATAGCCTTTGTCGCCGTTGAACCATTTGACGGTTCCATTTGTTCTTTCAGACATTTCGTACCTTTCAGATATGTGTTTAGGAGGAAGGCGCCTTTGGCCTTGGCATAAAAAAAGGCACCCCGACGGGTAATCGCCTGGGTGCTCATCTTCTTTGACTGAACCAGATTCTTACTTCATCCTATGGCAATAGGATATCATATTCGTCCCTTTCTGTCAAATCCGGGTAGGGGTGTAGCAGCAGTACCCACTGTGGCTCGCGCGAACCCACGCCGCTCCCGGTGGCTCGCGCGCCCGCAGACGGGCGCCCCCGGACCCCCGCATATAAGGCGCTGCCCGGTCGAGATCTGGTTGCGCCTGCCTGCGGAGGCAGGTGGGAGGCAAACCGGCTCGGTCGATCTCGGTCAACCCCAGACCTCCGAGGTCTTCAAGACCTCGGAGGTCTATGGTCGCGTCCTTGACGCTCCCCGACCGCTGCTCGCCGGCCTCGTCCTCGGGGTCGGCCCTTTGCCCGATCAAGGCACACCGGTAGGGGCACCCCCGCCCGGCCCGCCGACTCGCGCAGTAGGGTGCTGGAACGCCAGATCTCGCGCGAGTGGAAAGAGGGTCAATCGGCGGGTGTGCAGGTCACCTGGAGGGCCTTGGGCAACGACAGGGCGCCCCGATACAGCGCCTGGCCAATGATGGCGCCCTCGATGCCGTCGGCGGCGTGGGCCCGGAGGCGGACCAGGTCGCCCAGGGAGGCCACGCCCCCCGAGGCAATGACCGCCAACCCGGTGGCGCGGGCCAGATCGGCAGTGGCCTCGACGTTGACGCCCGTCAGCATCCCATCGCGGCCAATGTCGGTATAGACGACGCGGACGATGCCCTGTCGGGCCATGGCCTGGGCCAGGGCCACCGCCGTCGTGTCGGTGACCTGCTGCCAGCCGTGGGTAGCCACCCGCCCGTTGCGGGCGTCGATGCCGACCACCACCCGCTCGGGACCGAAATGCCGCAGCGCCTCGGCGACCAGATCGGGCTGAAAGACGGCGGCCGTGCCCAACACCACCCGGCTGGCGCCCAGCGACAGCGCTTGTTCCAGGTCGGGTAGGGCGCGCAGTCCGCCGCCAAACTGGATGGGCGTGGCAGGCGCCGCGGCCCGGATTTCGGCCAGGCGTTGCAGGTTCAGGGGCAACTCGTCGCCCTCTCCCCGCTGGCCAAAAGCGCCGTCCAGGTTGACGACGTGGAGCCATTCGGCCCCCTGTTGCACCCAGCGGCGGGCCACCGCGGCCGGGTCCTCATCGTACACCGTTTCGTCCTCGGCGCGGCCCTGGCGCAGCCGCACACAGCGCCCCTGGCGCAGGTCGATGGCCGGGAAGAGGATCATCGCCCGCCCTCCTGATCGACCCATTCGGCAAAATTCCGCAACAGGCGCAGACCCACCTCCTGGCTCTTTTCGGGGTGGAACTGGGCGCCCAGGACAGTGCCGCGACCCACCACCGCAGCAAACTCGATCCCGTACTCGGTGGTAGCCAGCACGTCCTCGTCGGCCTCGGGCTGGACATAGTAGGAGTGGACAAAGTAGGCATAGGCCCCGCTGGGAATCCCCGCCAGCAAGGCGCCCTGGCGCACCTGGAGCTGGTTCCAGCCGACGTGGGGCACCTTGAGGTCGCCCTCGGCAAAGCGGACCACCCGCCCCGGCAGCAGCCCCAATCCAGTGTGGTGGCCCATCTCGTCGCTCTCCTCAAAGAGGAGCTGCATGCCCAGGCAGATACCCAGCAGGGGGACGCCGGCCGCGGCCTTTTCCCGCACGGGGGCTGCCCAGCCCCGCGCCCGCAGGTGGTCCATGCCGTCGCCAAAGGCGCCCACCCCCGGCAGCACAATGCCGTCGGCCCGGTCCAGGCTGCGGGGGTCGTCGGCAACGACGGCTGCCGCCCCCACGTGCTCCAGCGCTTTTTGGACGCTTCGCAGGTTGCCCACCCCGTAATCGATGATGACGATCATGGCTCTCTCCTCTCCGTCGCTCGGCTGCCGGCTCTCACAGCACGCCCTTGGTCGAAGGCACACCCTGGCGGCGGGGGTCGATGCGGGTGGCCGCATCCAGCGCCCGGCCCAGGGCCTTGAACAGGGCCTCGGCCTTGTGGTGGTCGTTGCGGCCGTACAGCACCCGGGCGTGGAGGCTCAGGCGGGCGTGAACCGCCAGCGTCTCGAAAAAGTGGATGACCAGGTCGCTGTCCATGGCGCCCAGCCGCGGCGAATCAAACGCCGCGTCGATGACGGCGTAGGGCCGCCCGCTGAGGTCGACCACCACCTGGGCCAACGCCTCGTCCAGGGGGGCCAAGGCCTGGCCCATCCGCACCAGTCCCTGGCGGTCGCCCAGGGCCTGGTCCAACGCCCGGCCCAAGCCGATGGCCACGTCTTCGACGGTGTGGTGCTCGTCGACGCCCAGGTCGCCGCGGGCGCGGACGTCCAGGTCCAGCAGGCCGTGGGCGGCGATCTGGGCCAGCATGTGGTCCAGGAATCCCACGCCGGTGTCGACCTGGTGCTGCCCGCTGCCGTCCAGGTCGAGGACCACCGAGATGTCGGTCTCGCCGGTGCGGCGCTGGCAGGCCCCCCGGCGCCCTGATTCACCCAAAGGCAGCGGCTCGGGCTCCTCGGTCCCCTCGGCCGGCTCGAGGCCCAGAATCGTGCGCCAGGCGCGCAAGAGCCGGTTGTGCTGGTCGGGCCGGCCCACGCTGATGCGGACGGCGCGGGCCAGGGCCGGATCGCCATAGGCGCGGATCAGGATGCCGTGGTCGACCAGGGCATCGGCCAGCTCGGGCCCATCGGGCCCCTCATCCAGCCAGCAAAAGACGAAATTGGCCTGGCTGGGGAGGGGGCGCACCCCGGGCAGCGTGGCGAGCATGCGGGTCAGTCGCTGGCGCTCGTTCACAATGGCCTGGATCGTTTTCTTGACCGAGTCCACGTCCTCCAGGGAGGCCAGGGCGGCCACCGAGGCAGCGGCGTTGACGTTGTAGGGGGGGCGCAGGCGGCGCAGGACGTCGATCAGCGTGTCGGAGGCCAGCACATAGCCCAGGCGCAGCCCGGCCATGCCCGCCCACTTGCTAAAGGTGCGCAGGATCAGCAGGTTGGGATACTCGTCCAGCAGGGGGACGACGCTCTGGTCGCTGAATTCGACATAGGCCTCGTCGACCACGACGGCCAGGGGCAGGGTCAGCAGGCGGCGGATGGTGTCCAGCGGCAGGATCTGGCCATCGGGGTTGCCCGGCGAGACCAGGAACAGGAGCTTGGGCCGGGGGCCGCCGCCAGCGCCGCGTACGGCAGCGCCGAGTACGGCGGCCTCGATCCCCTCCACGTCCAGGCTGAAATCGGGGCGGCGCGGCACCTGGAGGACCCGGCCGGCGTGGGCGCGGATGTCCACGGCGTACATGCCAAAGGTGGGCGGGCAGACGATGGCCCCCTCGCCGGGCTCGACAAAGAGGCGGATGAGGAGGGAGATGATCTCGTCGCCGCCATTGCCCAACAGCACCTGCTCGGGCCGGACGCCGGCATAGTCGGCCACGGCCGCCGTCAGCGCCCGATACTCGGGATAGTGCTGGTAGCGGTCAAACTGGGCCAGCGCCTGGCGGGCCCGGGCGGGCAGCCCATAGGGGTTTTCGTTGGCGTCCAGCCGGATGATGCGGTTCATGGGCAGACCGGCGCGGGCGGCCCGGCCCTCCCAGTCGGGTGGGTTGTAGGCGTCGATCTGGGTGACGTTTTTGCAGAACAGCGATTCAATCTCCACGCGAGTGTTTCCTTTCCCTGATATTGGATGGGCCCTGACGGGCATCCGCGATGGGTTTTGTCGGGGCGGGTTTCAAACCCACCCCGACAAGGCGCTCCTTCTCCTTCTGGAGTGCGGCAGCTTGCTGCCGCAAAAGTAGCGCAATCCAAAAGCAGTCATGCTGCCCGCCGTACCCAACGGCGCTTGACGCGCTATGGGCGAGGCATGCCTCGCCCGTACCATGGGCATCCGCGAAGGGGCGTGTAGGGGCGTCGGCGATACCACGCGCCGCTGCGGACGGCGTCCACCCGCAGCGCAAGTCCCTGAAAGGCCTGCCTTTTTTGCCGCAGCGCCTTTGTGGGGGTGCACGCGCACCCCTACGCCCCCGCGCCGGGGGGGGGGGGGGCCCCCCCGCAGCGCAATCCCCTCAACGGCCTGCCTTTTGGGCCGCAGCCCCTTGGGGGGGGGGCCCGCCCCCCCCCACGCCCCCGCGCCGGGGACCTGCGGCCCCCGGTCCCCCGCATTTGAGGCGTTGCCCGATCGGAATCCGGTTGTGCCGGAGACGATCGGACCCGGTCGATCTCTGTCAGGCTGGCCCAATCGGCGCCGATGGGTTCCCGCGATGGGTTTTGTCGGGGCGGGTTTCAAACCCGCC
>CAYVLO010000155.1:0-7640 GCA_964452125.1 uncultured Anaerolineaceae bacterium
GCTTTGCCGCCTCCGTTCCTCAGAATGACAACCCTCTCCGACAGGCTGCTAGGGGGACCAAAACCCCTGTTAGTGTTCGGCATGCGCCTTGGCCCGGGCGGCCTCGACGAGTTGTTCAAAATTGGTTTCTCCCAGAAGGGAGGTGAGGCTTGTTTGAGCCTGACACCAGATGTCGTGAACGGGGCAGTCGCGTTCCTTTGGGCAGTGCTCCGGTTCGATCAAACAGCGATTGAGGTAGATGGGGCCTTCGAGGGCTTCGATCACGTGCAGTAAGGTGATTTCGGATGAGGGTTTGGCCAGGCAGACGCCGCCTCCGGCGCCCCGATAGGTGTTCACCAAACCCGCCAGAGCGAGCTGGCTTACGATTTTGGCCAGAAAGGGCATGGGGATACCTTGCCGGGCTGCAATCTCTTGAGTAGGCGCTCGTCCGTCGTCGCCCTGGAAGGCCAGATCGAGAATCACGCGAACCCCATAGTCAGCCCGTCTGCTGATTTGCATAGTGGATGGTCCCTTCCGTAGTGTGACGCAGTTGCAAAGTTGGATCTGGACAAACCAGACCCAGTTTGCGCATTATATCTGGGGGAAGAGGTTTTGTCAAACCTGGGCTTGTTGGGTATAATGGTGCAGGCGAAAACCGACACTCGCAGAGAGGAGCGGGAACGATGAGAGGACAGGTCTTGGGCCGGAGGACCATTCGGCCCGATGCGGTGGACAAGGTGACAGGCCGCGCGCGTTTCCCGGGCGACCTTCAGATGGAAGGGGTGTTGGCGATCAAGGTACTTTTCAGCGAGCGGCCCCACGCCGAGATCGTCGCGATAGACACTCGTGAAGCCGAGCGCGTGCCGGGCGTAGTGGCCATCCTCACGCACCGAGATGTCCCCGTAAACGAGTATGGGCTGATCTATAAGGATCAACCAGCGCTGAACGGCGACAAGGTGCGCTCGGTGTTTGATCGGGTGGCTCTGGTGATCGCCGAGAGCGAGCGCGCCGCCCGGAGGGCGCGGGACTTGATTCGGGTCGAATACAGGGACCTGCCAAGCGTTACCGATCCGCGGGAGGCGCTCAAACCAGGCGCACCTATCGTCCACGCTACCCATCCTGATAATATCGAGACCCACCAGCATATTCGCAAGGGCGATGTGGATGCGATTTTCGCTCGCGAGGATATTGTGGTCGTCGAGTCGGATTACTTTACTCCTCATCAGGAACACGCTTATTTGCAGCCAGAAGCCGGGATTGGCTTTATCGATGACCAAGGACGGGTCACGGTCCATTCAGCGGGTCAGTGGTCCCATGACGATCAGCATCAGATTGCCCACATGCTGAACCTCCCTCTGGAACAGGTGCGCGTGATCTATGCGCCTGCGGGTGGGGCTTTTGGCGGGCGCGAGGATATGTCGGTGCAGCATCTGTTGGCGCTCGCCGCCTACTGGCTGGATCGGCAGGGGATCCATCGGCCGGTCAAGATCGTGTGGGACCGCAAAGAATCGTTCCGCGGGCACCACAAGCGCCATCCCTATTATATGCACTTTCGAACGGCTGCCAGCCGTGATGGCCAGTTGCTGGCTGTGGAAGGTACGATGATCGCCGATATCGGCGCCTATAGTTCGTCCAGCTCTGCCGTGTTGAATAATGCGGTCAGTGTGGCCACAGGGCCATACGAAGTGCCCAACGTCAAGATCGATGGAACCAACGTATTTACCAACAATCTTGTCTGTGGGGCGTTCCGGGGATTTGGCTCGCTCCAGGCGACCTTTGCCGCCGAGATGCAGATGGCCAAGTTGGCCGAGGCCCTGGGGATGGATCCGGTGGTGTTGCGGATCAAGAATTCTTTGCACGATGGGTCGGTGCTGGCCACCCAGAGTGTGATTCCGCCGGCAGTTTCGGTGCGCGAGACGCTGATGCAGGTGGCCGAGGTGTCTGATTGGAGCCATGAAGGAAAGCCGCGAACCGAGCCCGCGCCCCAAGGTCAGACGTTGAGGGGAGTGGGGGTGGCCGCCGGGTACAAGAACGTATGTTACAGTTTTGGTTTTCCTGACAAGTCGACTGCGCGCTGCGAACTGATCGGCGACCAAGAGCTAGAAGGAGCTGTGATCAGGACGGGGGTATCAGAAGTAGGGCAAGGGGTGCTGACGATTGTGGCTCAAATTGCCGCTGAGACCCTGGGCCTTGAGTACGAGCAGATCCGGGTGGTGAATGAGGACACGTCTGAGGTGCCCGGCGCGGGAAGCTGTAGCGCTTCGCGCCTGTCGTTCATGGCCGGGAATGCGGTCAAACTGGTATGCGAGGCAGCTTTCGAGGCGTGGCGGGCGGGTGAGCGGCCTGTTTCTGTGGAGCGGACGTACCGGGCGCGGGAAACGACCATGTATGATCCCGAGACAGGAGTGTGCGATCCTCATGTGACCTATGGCTATGGCGCCCAGATCGCTGAGGTGGAGGTGCACCCGGAAACCGGGCAGGTGCATCTCAAGACTGTGTGGGCGGCCCACGACGTGGGACGCGCCATCAATCCCTTGCACGTCGAGGGACAGATCCATGGGGCCATTGCCCAGGCTCAGGGATGGGCGCTGCTCGAGGATTTCCTCATGCGGGATGGCCATCTGGCGACCGACAGTTTCGCCGACTATTTGATTCCGACGGTGTGGGATATGCCCGATGCGATCTATCCGCAGATTGTAGAGGTGGCCGATCCGCAGGGACCCTATGGGGTACGTGGACTGGGCGAGATGCCGATGCTGGTCTTGGTGCCGGCCATTCTGGATGCGATACACGATGCAACGGGTATTTGGTTTAACAAACTTCCGGTGAGGGCTGAGGATGTGCTGCTGGCCCTCAAGGACAAGGGGGCAGCAGAATGACGACCACAGCCAAGGTGACCTGGGTGGAGGATGCACGATTTGTGGGCCAGGCCTCGTCGGGGCACGGCATCATCATCGACGGGAGTAAAGAAAAGCTGGGTCCCGCGCCCATGGAATTGGTGTTGATAGGCCTGGTGGGCTGTACTGCGTATGATGTGATGGCGATCTTGCAAAAGAAACGCCAAAAGGTCACCGGGTTGGAGGTGAGCGCCCAGGCCGAGCGAGCAGCCGAACCGCCCATGGTCTATACGCAGATCCACGTCGACTATGTGGTGCGGGGAGTGGGTGTCAAGACCAAGGCGGTGGCGGACGCCATTCGCCTGTCGGAGGAGACCTATTGCTCGGCAGCGGCCATGTTGAATAAAACGGCGACTATCACGACCTCCTACCGGATTGTGGAGCAGGAATCGAGCGGGGCGTGAGCGTGGAGCGCAGGGCGCTGAACGTGGAGACTGTGCAGGAACGACTGGCCACGCGCTACATGGGCCGCAACCTGATCTTTCAGGCCGAGACCGGCTCGACCAACCAGGATGCCCGGAACCTGGCCGTGGCGGGAGCGCCCGAGGGAACGCTGGTTGTGGCGGATTATCAGAACCAGGGGCGCGGCCGGTTCGACCGGCGTTGGGAGGCGCCCGCCGGTAGCAGTCTGCTGATGTCGCTGTTATTCCGGCCATCGTTGGCCCCCGCCCAGATCCAGAGGCTGACGATGATCTGCGGTCTGGCGTTGGTGGAGGCCATTGAGGCCGAATTGGGCCTGCGGGCCGGGCTCAAGTGGCCCAACGACCTGGTGATCGAGGGCAAAAAAGCTGCTGGCATGTTGGCTGAGACGGGCCTGACGGGGAATCGGTTGGATTTTGTGGTGGTTGGCATCGGTCTGAATGTGAACCTGGACAAGGCTCAACTGCCCGCTGGCCTTTCGTCTCCGGCCATCAGCCTTTCGGAGGCGACCGGCCATTTCGTAGAGCGTGAGTCGTTGCTGTGCGCCATTCTCCAGGCCGTGGAGCGCCGGTATGACGGGGTCAGGGCGGGCTGTTCACCTGCGGCAGAGTGGGCGGCGCGACTGGTGACCCTTGGGCAACAGGTGCGGGTTTCGGACAGGGATGAGACCCTTCTCGGCCTGGCTGAGTCGGTGGACGACGATGGGGCGCTGTGGCTGCGGTCGGACGAGGGGAGGCTGCACCGAGTTCTGGCTGGCGATGTGACTTTGCGAGCTCGTTGATTCTCGCTCAAACTTGACATTTCTTCTTTTTTACGATATGCTGCTTCTTAACCGATACAGGAGGAGGGAGGGGTTCATGTTCGAGTCGCTGGATGTTCGCCATTGGCTGGTGATTGCTCTGTTGATTCTGGTGAACGTGTTGGTATTTGGCTGCATCATCCTGATCCTCACAAACCGCATTGCCTTTCCGATCTAGCGGCGAACTGGGCGGCCCGGCGCATTTCACGGGCTTTTCTTGGGGAGGCGTGGCTGAGCCGTGGTTGTCGCCGGCCCGGTGTGAACTGGCATATCGGTGGTAGATCGGGTATAATGGGCGCTGTTGCTTCGCCCTAGATTGCGAAAGGATCGGACCACCTGATTGATGAGGAATACTAATCTTGTTCGTCGACTCTATCGAGAGTCTCAAGCCATGGTGCGGTTGATTCCCTGGCTTTTGATTGCGTTTGTTGTGACCTTTGCCTTGCTCCGCGCCGATTTGGCCGTCACTGGAGCGCTCTTTCAATCCCCGGAAGGGACCTTTCAATCCCCGGCATTGCCCACGGCCGAACCCGCGGCACCGCCCACCATGGCAGTGCCCACCGAAGCGCCGACGTTTACGCCGGCCGTCGTAGAGCCCACAGTGCCTGGTGCGGAGGCAGCGCCGATCGTCACGGCAACGTTGGAGATGACGGCTACTGTGGCGCCTACGGCCGAGCCTACGATTACGGTCACTGCGGTGGTCACCCCGACGAGCGCGCCTGCCGAGGCGACGCCCGAAGGTATCCTCGAGACACCGGCGCAAGAGCCGACAACCCCTTCAGATCGATATGCCGAAGGCGACTCGGGCCTAAGGTTTGAATGGGGCATGTTGTTTGATTCGGTGGCGCTGGGCCTGACCTATGTGTGGCTGGCCTGCGGGGTCTTGATCCTGCTCGGCATTCCGGCCTTTTTCGGCGTCCTGTGGTTGGTGAGCCGCCGTTTGCAGGCAGAGCCTGAGGCAGAGGGCTATGATGAGGAATCGCTCCTTGAACCTGATTTGGAGTCGGAGACTTTCGACGAATAACCTTTGTAAAGAGCCTTGGCCAGGGTAAAAAAGCGCGGGTGTCCCTGATCGATTGGGCCCCGCGTTGTTGTTGGGGGGAGGATCGACGGTAGATGGATAGACGCGCGCGCTGGGCCCTGATAGTCCTGGTGGGATTGGCGTTCGCCCTCCGAGCGCCTGGCCTGGATTTCCAGAGCCTGTGGCGGGACGAGGTGGATGCCATCCGGTTTGCCCGTGCACCCTGGACTGACCTGTTGGCGATGTTTCACCAGCCGGGACAAAACGGGCCGTTGTATTTCCTCCTGTTGCGCTATTGGTTGGCCCTTGCCGGGGACAGCGCTTTTGCCCTGCGGTTTCTGTCGACGGCAGCGGGCGTGCTCGCAGTGCCGATGGCCTGGCGGGTCGGGTCGCGTCTTTTTCGAACGATGCCAGCGATCGGGTTGATCGCCGCTTGCCTGGCGGCGGTTTCGCCCTACATGGTCTGGTACAGCCAAGAGGGCAAGATGTACGCCCTGACGGTGTTGTTGGCATTGCTGTCAATGGATCTGTACCTGCAGGCGCTGGATGAGGGCGGGTGGCAGCGGTGGGCAGCGTACGTGATTGTTGCCAGCGGATTGCTCTACATTCATCTGGTGGCGGCTTTGATGATCGCCGTGCAGGCAGCGATTTTGATCGTGCAACTCAGGCGGTTGCCGATCCGGCGACGGGGCGAAGGATTGGCGGCAATGGCGGCTTTGACCCTGCCCTATCTGCCGTTGTTGGTTTGGCAACTGCCCGAGCTGACCCGGGGGGTCGAAACCGGCTATCGCTTTGTGCCGCTCCACGACATGCTGTATTCGCTGCTGGTGAACTATAGCCTGGGCGTAATGCCGTTGGGGACTGAGTGGTCGCTGTTGCCCTTTGTGGCGTTGCTGTTGGCCGTGGGCCTGGGTTGGCGGCAAAGAAATGGTGACATGCGCGGTGTTGGGATTGTCGTACTCTGGTTGGTGTTGCCAATCCTCCTTTTTTTTCTGGTGACGCTGGTCCGACCGATGTACACAGCGCGTTACCTGATCTTTGTGACACCCGCCTATTGGTTCCTCCTGGCCTATGGCCTGGTGCAATTGGGGCGACGGTCGCAAGTTCTGGGTGGGGTGCTTGGAATTTCGTTGTTGGTGATCAGTGGGTGGGGGATGGCGCAGCAGGCTCGGGTTCCCATGAAGGCCGATTTTCGCAGCGCTACGCCCTATGTAGCCGAACGCCTGCATCCGTCGGACCTTGTCCTGTTTCAGATTCCCTATGGTCGCTATTCTTTTGACTACTATTATAAGCCGGTGATCCAGCCCCCTGCCGAGCGGAGCGGTGGGTTTGTGGTGTGGCTGCCTCGGGTGATCGGCGGGGGGGGAGTCCCCTATCGATGGGCTGAGGGACTGTACACCAACGGGGGGATGGCGCCGGAGGAAGTGGCACGGCGGATGGAGAGGATGGTGGAGGGCAGCAGCGCCGTGTGGTTGGTGGCTACGGAAGCCGAACTGTGGGACGAGCGAGGGTTGGTGGTCGATTGGTTGGAGACCAACTGGACGGCCGTCGAGCGAGTCGAGTTTGTGCGGGTCCAGGTGGTGAGGTACGAGAATTCTCACGACGAATGAGGCTTGGCGAGAAAAATGCTCCTTGACGGAACTTGGTAAATATGTTATGATAGGCGTGATAAAAATATTCTGCACAAAGGGAGGTTCTCATGGAAATCCGAGTAGGAATGTCGGCGCCCGATTTCGAACTCAAGAGTCACCTGGAGGACACCGTCCGGCTGAGCGAGTATCGGGGCAAGCACCATGTGGTGATTGCCTTTTTCCCGCTGGCCTGGACGCCTGTCTGAACGAACCAGATCCCTTCGTACGAGCTGGAACTGGCCCGGTTCGAAGGGTACAATACCCAGGTTCTGGGTATCAGCGTGGATCATGTCCCTTGTTTGAAGGCCTGGGCCGAAAGCCTGGGCGGGATCCATTTCCCCTTGTTGAGCGACTTTTGGCCCCACGGGGCAGTGGCCGAACGGTATGGGGTGTTTCGGGCCGAAGGCCATTCGGAGCGAGCGCTGTTTGTGGTGGACAAGGCGGGCATCGTGCGCTATGTCGATATTCACGATATCGATGATCAGCCGGACAACGAAGAGTTGTTCAAGGTGCTGCGCGAATTGGAGCCCGACGCGGTGGCGCCCAAGGAAGAGCCCAAAGGCGAATTGCCAGAACCGGTGGGGCAGGTAGGCAAGGAGCTGAAGTCGGTGACCCTCTATTGCCGCCCGGGCTGCATCGATTGTCGGTTGGCGCGACGATTTTTGGATCAGCACGGGGTGGCCTACACCGAAATTAACGTGCGGGCGACGCCCGAGGCCGAGGCGCAGGTGCGCCGGTGGACCGGTGGGGATCTGGTTTCGCCGGTGTTTGATATCGACGGCCAGATCATCATCGACTTTAAACGGGTGGAGGTCATGCGGGCGCTCGGCCTGGAATAGACGCTGCCCGCGTATCAGCTCAATAATTCGGGGTGTCAAGTTGTCAGAGTGCCG
>CAYVLO010000156.1:0-7613 GCA_964452125.1 uncultured Anaerolineaceae bacterium
AGCCCGTATCGCCTCCACGAAACGCGCCTGGGGGTCGCCCTCTACTTCCGCCACCGCCACCGGGTCGGGGGAGATGACGACGGCAAAGCAGTAGGCGTGCGGATTGCCGGGGCTCAGCTCGTCGAGCCGGGCCAGGATCCTGGGGTAGCTGTCGCCCAGCCCGCCGTCTACCCAGCGGTCGGGACCACCTCCGCCGGGGATGTGGTCATCCCGGTCGTCCCGATATTGGATATATCGCAGGAGGCCCTTCACGTCGGGAAAGTGGACTCCCCCTTTCTTGGCCGGCGCGTAGCCAAAGTTGCAGATGGACTTCATGATCGGACCTCCGGTAGATAGTCCTCGATCTGCCCCGCGAGCTGGACAATCTGCTCCATCACCCGGCTGCCCGACTCGCCGCGCTGGATCTGCTGCAGGATGACGGCCGCCAACAGCAGGGCGCTCATCTGGTCCAGTTGCCGGACGAGGCGGTTCTGGACCACTGTGATCTGGTCCAAGACCGTGCGCCCCAGGCGGCTACGGCTGCCGATCAGTTCCTCCTGGGCATCCAGATACTCGCGCAGCGCCTGGCGCGTGACCTCCGCCACGTTGGTCTTCTGGCGCTTGGCCAAGACCTCCACAAAGTGGCGCATCTGTTTGGTCACGGGGACGTTGATCCGGGCGTCATACATGGCTGGGCTCATTGCCTGTTCTTCTTTCCCGCTGCTGAGGCTGCCCGTCCGGCGAAGCCGGTCGGCGGCCGCACAGCAGCACACAAGAGCCTGCGGCGTACGTCGGATGACAAGCCGATTCGCCGCATAGCGATGCGCCCAACGGGCGCAGCGTGTCACTGAGATCGTGCAGGATGACATCGTCATTTGCCGCATCGGCATGGGGTACAGGGGTATCCCCTGTCAAGCCTTTTAGCTTGCTACCCCCGCCGTGCTGCATAGCGGGGCCGGACACACCTGCGAAGCAGCAGAACGGCCCCGCTGAGGCGCGGTGGGGGTGCGACTGGGTCCCTGGGTCAATGGCGGTCATGGGCGACTCCTTCGGTGCTATCCTCCAGTGTCTCTTCGGTCGGCCGCGGCGCCAGGGGGCCGGATGGCCGCCGCGCTCTTTGGCGCAGCCACGTCGCGACCAGATCCAGGGCCACTGCGAAAGCGCTCACTGCCAGCAAGACACTCCAGGACGGGTTCATGGTTCGCTCCCTTTCAGGGTGACGACCCGACCAAACAATCGGGCCAGCGCCGTGCCCGAAGGCAGCCCGGTCAAGTCGGATATTGACGCGGGCAAGCTCCACTCCGGAATCAGGTGGGAAGCAAGGTCTTCGGAACAGCGAAAGACGACCTGACTTGACTGCCCGTCACGGACTGAGCTATGGCTATCCGGATCATGGACATCGGACAGGCAGGAGATGCGGGGATCCTGCCGGGCACGCTCGATCCACCGGCGGCCTTCGTCCTGGCGGTAGAAGTGGGGATCGTGCAAGTGCAGGGCCAGACGGAGAGGGTTGGCGGTCGCGAGCACACGATGGAGGGTGAAGTCCAGCATGGCGCTCAACAGGCGGTCCTGCTCGGGAAAGTCGGCGTTGGTCATGGGCGCGAGAAAAAGGGACTTTTGGCCCAGGACATGGCCCAGGTCCAGAAACGGCGGTTGGCACAGAACCTGGAGAGCTCCCATCCCCAGCGCTTGGAGGGCATGGCGGATGGCCGACAGGATGGTCACCGCCTGGACGTACCCCGCGTCGCCGTCGAGCTGGGCCAGCAACTCGGAGCCGATGCCTGCTGTGACACTCTGCGTGCGGGTCAGGAAGCTGCGCAGTGCCTGCGTGCTCTGGCTGATCTGGAACAGGTCGGTGAAGGTCAGATCCTGTCCCGTCTGGCAGGCGAACTCGACCAAGGCGTGTAACAGACACCGGGTGAAGCCGCCGATAGCGGGCAGCTCCACATCGAGGCCCAGGTCGGCCAGGAAGGTTTGCGCTGCCTGCAGGATCGCCTCGGTATTCGCAGTCCCCCACTCCTCGGCGCGTACAATGGCCAGATGGGCGGATCCACGGCTGTTCTGCGGGTCCAACCAGTGGATGGGCGCGTCCCCGGCCTGCTGGGCGATCCGCTCCAGAATGCGGCGATGGGGCGAGAGCACGACCACGGCTCGCCCCGTCGCCAGATCGTCGAGGACCTGCCGGATCAGGAACGACGGCGGCGCGCCGACGGTGAACAGGGGCAGGTCATATCCAACTGTCAGCAATTGGCCGTCGATGGACACGCCCAGCCGCCGACCACTTGGGTCGGGAAGATAGTCGTCCGGCGGGGCCAGATCCAGCAGTCGCGACCGGCTGGAATAGACAGCGCCACCGGCGGCACCACAGGCGGCGCCGTCCTCGGTAAGTGGGAACAGGCTGCTGAGCCCGGTATCTTTGGAGAGCTCGTCCCACAGCGGCAGGCGCTGCCACAGCCTCTTCAGACACCGGGGCAGCCTCAGCCACCGGCCGGGGGGTATCTCACCCCCGGTCCGAGCGACGAGGGTGGCGTGGGGTCCCTGGTGGACGTGCAGGCGCATCTGCCGGTTCTCTCCTTCGGTGGCCCAGTGGAGCGCATCTCCCCTCGGTGTGCCGATGCCGAGAAAAAAGCAGCCCCGGCGAAGGGATTCCCTGCCGCCCTCCTCCCGGGTCAGCCGCAGCTCGGGCAGGGCCAGGGGCAATTGGGCCTCGACGTAGCGGTCCAACGCTTCGGGCAGCTCCAGGAACAGGCCTCGAGTGTTGGATTCCAGAACAAAGTGCTCGGTCTTGTCGGCCAGGAACCGCAGGACCTGCTCCAGGTGCTCCCGGTCCGCCTGCCCGTCGAGTTGATACCGCATCTGCCAGCGGGTCAGCTCGCCCTCCCCCGTCAGCAGGAGCAGGTAGCCCAGGACCGAGGCCATCAGACCCAGTCCCACGAGCACTGGGAAAAGACCGGCGACGTCCCACAGCAGGAATGACAGCGGCGCAGTGGCGAGGGCCAAGGTCAACAGCCGAAGATAAGTTCGCAGGGCCATGTCAGGCCGGACCGCCGCCCTTTTCCTGGATGCGGGCCTGCAGCTCGGCGATCTTACTCTCCAGGAAGGGGATCCAGAACTTGAGACGGCGTTGGTTCAGCAGGTACTGGGCCTGGGCAGCCAGGGTTTGGGGTCCACGGGATCGGATCGTGCGTTTGGCCATGTCGTCATCTCCTCACAGCATACGGCGTCAACAGCTCCACCTCCGAACGGGAGGCCTGAAAGTACACGTGGTAGGGCTTGCTCTCGACGATGAGGATGCCCTCCCCCACCCCGGCGCTGAGGATCACCTCGGCGTGGTGGCCGGTCAGCCCCAGGTTCTCGACGATGGCCGGGGCCGCCGTCTCGTCGACGCGCATCACCACCTTCACCAGGGCGTTCTCCAGGATGCGCCGCCCGGCCGGGGTGTCAAAGGTGGACCAGTTCTGGTCCAGGCACTGGATGCCGACCTTCCAGGCCCGCACCCGCTTGGCCAGCAGTCCCGCCGCCTGGGCCAGGGCCGGGATCTCGGACAGGATGCCAAACTCGTCGATGACGATGTTGGTCGGCTGCTGCTCCCCCCGCCGCTGGCGGATGACCCGCTCGACGGAGGAGAGCAACGCAAAGAGAAAGGTGGGCTGGAACTCGCCCTCCAGGTCGGACAGGTCAAAGGTGACGATGGGGTAGCGCCGCTCCAGGTCCAGGCTGAGGGTGGTATGGGCGTTGAACACGTCGGCCAGGGAACCGCTGACAAAGCGGTCCAGGTCGGCCACCAGGTGGGGCGCTTTGCCCTTCAAGACAAGGGCCAGGTCCTGCAGCCGGGGCATCTCCTCGGGGCAAAAGTCGTCGGTGCGGACCCCGTGCTGATGGTAGAGGTCCAGCAGCGCCCGGTCGACGGCGGCCTTCTCGCCGATGGACAGGGCGCGCCCCAACAGCGACTCCAGGAGGACGACGACGTGGGACACCTGGGCGGCGGCGTGGTCGTGGACCACGTCCAGGATGTTGAGGGCGGTACCCTCCCCCAGCCGCAGGAAGTTGTAGCGCCCGCCGACGGCCTCGGTCACCTGGCGAAAGTTGCCCTGGGGATCGAGAAAGACGGTCTGCACGCCAAACATCCGCTCGCGGTAGGCCCGCAAGCCCGCCATGAAGGTCTTGCCCGAGCCGGTGCGACCCAGGACCACCTCGTTGTAGGCGGGCAGGCGGAACTTGTCCAGCCAGAGCGGCGAGCCGGTGGCCCGGTTGATGGCCACAAAGGGCCCCTCGGTGTTCTTGGGCACCTCGTAGCCAAAGGGGGACAGCAGCGCCACGCCGGGCGAGAGCAGGTTGCGGGCCTCGCGGGCAACCAGGTCAGGGGTGGGCTGAGCTGTGAAGAGGGCCATCGCCTCGAACTGGTGCAGCCAGGCCGGGCGGAGGTAGACCTGGTTGCGGGCGGCAGTCGAGGTCACCATCTCGACGTGGCGCTCCAGCTCGTCGCGGTTGCGGCCCTCGACGGCCACGGCCAACACCACCTGGTGCAGGCCATGGCGCTCGTGCTGGACGGCGTGCAGGGCGGCCTGGACGTCGCGGTAGGCCTGGTCCTTTTCCGGGTCGGGGGCCTCGTTGCCGCCGCGGCCCAGCAGGTCGGCCTTGAGCTTGTTGTAGGCCATCTGCAGGGTGCGCACGGCCCGGTTGGGGTGGATGGTCTTGACGTCGACGGCCAGCGACAGGGGACAGGCCAACTGCAAAAAGGCAGTCGCCGTGCCAAAGCTGAGCTGGCCGCGCAGGTCGTAGGAGTAGAGAAAGGCCAGGTAGGGCAGGCCCGGACGCAGGGGCTGGATGTGGGTCGGCGCCTCCCGATAGGTGGAGGCGATGAGACTGGGCAGACGCGCCGGCTGGACCGTCAGGCGCAGCCCGGCGGCCAGGCTGTTGGCCAGCGCCTGGGGCGTCCGCTTCTCCTCGCCAAAAAGGACCAAGTAGTAGTCGGCGTCCTTGAGGTAGGCGGCGTGGATGATCTGCTCCAGGAAGCGGCGGTAGGCGGCGATCTGCTCCCGGGCCCGGGGGTCCTGGGCGGCGGCCATCAGGGCCTTGATCCGCTCCAGCGGCTCCTCAAGGGGGTAGGGCCGCGAGTGGGCCAGCAGCCGAAAGTCGCTGGAGAGGGCGGCGTAAAAGCGGGCCAGTTGGTTCATGCGCGCCCACAGCTCCCCCTCGGAGAATTTGGTCAGGTCAAAGGAGCCGACCCGGAAGGCGAGTCCTTGGGACATGTTACTTACGCTCCTGATAGAGCACTGGCCGGCCCTCGGCGTCGCGGATCGACACCGTGACCTGGGGCAGGGTCGTCGGCCCCTCTTCGGGCTCGACCGTGTCGCCGCTGACCTTGCGGGCCAGGTAGGCGACCAGGAGCGGCGCGAAGCGGTAGAGGGTCAGGCCCTGGACCCGGACGGTGGTTACGGCCAGACCCAGGGCCACGCAGGCGACAATGGCCGCGCTGCTGCCCCCCAGCGCCTCGGCCAGCAGGTACCCGGCAAAACCGGCCACGGCGTGCTCGACGGTGACAAACCAGACCACCGTCGTCTTTTGGCGGATGAACTCGGAGGGTACTTGGTACATGGCTCATACCTCAGCAAGATGAACGGGCCGCGATCAGGGGTAGGTACAAAGGGCCCCTGATCGCGGTCCCTCGAGCGTTAGGTGCCCACGATGGCGGCCGCCAGGGTGGGCAGCAGGATGAGGACGATGCCGCCGATGACCATGGTGGCTACGGCGGTGCGGTTGTGGGCCGACCACTCGGGGGCGATGGGCCGCATCAGCAAACCCACGGCGATGACGGCCAGGCCCATCATGGCGATGCCCAGACGGTACTGCATGATCAGGTCGAGGATGGTATCCAGGATAGGGATTCCGGTCATGCTTCTTGCTCTCCTTTCTTTCCTTTGATCGAGATGGGGCACGTCAGTCTTTGTTGGGCGCGATCACCTCCTCCCCGTCCGAAACCAGAACGGCCCAGAGGACCAGCCGCCGGCCAGGGGCCTCTTCGTGGCCGCCCACCAGGACCAGGGTCAGCCCGGCCCGTCGCTGGGAAAAGACCTCGTTGGCATAGACGTCCACGTGGCGGCGCTCGACGACCCGATACTGGTTGACGCCGGCGACGTTGTTGCGCAGCGTGAGGGTGTCGCTGAGGGCCAGGGTGGAGGCCAGCAGGGTCCGGTTCTCCTCGGTGTAGGGCAGGCCCAAGATGATGTTGACGGCGCTGCCCGCCAGCCAGGAGACCTGGTCCGGGTCGGTCACATACGCCCAGTGACCGTCGCGCAGGCCGGTGGGCGCCACGTCAAAGTACTGCCCGGCGACCTCCAGCGAGACCGGAACCACCGCCCCCTCCTCCAGTTGCACCGGCTGGGCCTTGACCTGGACCTCCTCGGGCGGCAGCGGCGTGGGCGTGGGGCTGGGCGCGGGAGTCGCAGTGGCCGTGGGCGTTGGGGTGGGCGTGGACGTCGCCGTAGGGGTCAGGGTTTGGGTCGGGATCGAGCTCCAGAGGCGGACCGTGGCGGTCGGCGTCGGAAGCGGTGCCGAGGGGGAGCTTCCGCCGTAGACGAGATAGAGGATCAGGACGGCAAAGAGAAAGGCGGCGACCAGGGGCGCGGCCTTGAGCAGCCGCTGTTGACGCAACTCGCCCTCGTCGACCAGGAACTCGGCATCGACCGGCAGGTGGGGGTCGCTGGCGTAGATCAGATCCTCGCCGCTGTCGTCCACGACAAAGCCCCGTCGCGCCTTTTCCAGCAGCTCCTGGGCCAGGGCCAGGGCCTCCTCGTCCGACGGCGCCCAGGCCACGGTCTGGCGGTAGTACTGCTCGATCAGTTCGCGTTCTTCTTCCGCTTTCACGCTGAACGACCTCCTATGGAATGACGGCCGGCAACTGGATCGGCGCCACCCGGACGTCGAGGGTCAGGTCCTCGCCCCGGAAGGTGACGGCCTCGGCATAGCCCAGGGGGGGGATGAGCAGGGTGTAGCTGCCTGAGGGCACTTGAGGCAGGTGAGCCTGGCCTTGCTCATCGGTTGCCGCCGTCCAGACCCCGCCGGGGTCGGCCTGGGACATGAGGGTGGCGACGGCGCCCAGTACCCCTTCCTGGGGGTCGTAGGCCTGGCTGCGGTTCTCGTCGACGTACACAACGACGTGCACGGTGCCTTTCTGGTTCGAGGGATTGCTGCCGCCGACTGCCGCTCCTGTAGGCCTGGGCGTGGGCGTTGGGGTGGGCGGCGCCACGCGGACCGTGACCTCCACCGTCTCGTCCCCGCCGGGGGCATAGACCTTGAGGGCATAGACGCCGGTCTCCAGGGGACAGACCTGGCGCTGGTCCTGACCGATGACGCCCTCCTGGTTGCCGTTGGGATGGATCAGATAGACCTCGCTGGCCCGCTCCACGGACCAGCGCAGGGTGACGCACTCCCCCGGCGTTTCCACCCGGTCGGGCGTCGCCGAAAAGCTGATGATTGGTTTGGGTGGCGTGGCCGTGGGCCGCGGCGTCTGGGTGGGCGGAGGTGTAGAGGTCGGTGGCGGCGTGGGCGTCGAGGTGGGGGTCGGCGTCGGTGTGGACGTGGGCACAGGGGTAGCCGACGCCAAGAGCGTCGGAGTCGGCAGCGGGGGTTGA
>CAYVLO010000157.1:0-7611 GCA_964452125.1 uncultured Anaerolineaceae bacterium
TGGGGATGCGGGCGCCGAGCGCAATGAACTTTTGCGGTTCCTTGAGAAACTCGACCACCTCGGCCAGCTCCTGCTTGGCTTCCTCCACACCAGCTACGTCATCGAACGTGATGGTGGGCTTTTCGCCTGTGAACATGCGGGCGCGGCTCTTGCCAAAGGACATGGCCTGGTTCCCGCTGCTCTGCGCCTGTCGAAAGATGATCAGGAAAAAGGCACTGATGAAGATGAGGGGAAGGATCCAACTCAGGATACCCAGCCAGTCGGCCAGTCCGCTGGCAGGCACCACCTCAATCTCGACCTCTGCCAGTTGCTCCTGGGTCACGCCCAGGTTGGACAGTGTTTCCACCAGACTACTGACATATTCCTTGTGCGAGATGGCCAGGCTGCCGTCGGCACGTTCGATTTCGAGCAGGTTGTCGGTGATCGAAATCTTGGCAATCGCACCCTCTTTGATCTCGGTAGCCAGCGCCTGCAGGGTGAGCGTGTCAGTCTGCGGCTGGCGCAGGTTCATCTGGGTATAGAGAAACATGGCCACAAGGATGGCCATAATCAGATAAATTCCCCAGCGGGAAACGCTTCGTGTGTTCAACTCCTACCTCCACTCCTATCGAGCGCTAGTCTAGCATAGAGACGGATGGCTGTCAAGTAACAAATTCACCTTCCCCGGCCCAATCGGCGCTGCCCCGGCCGTCACCCCACAACGGGAGCCGACACCATGGGAAAACCGGATTCCATAGATTCCTGCTTTTCTGCACCCTTTACCGGTCCGCCCCTTCCAGCAGGCGAATGGCCGCCTGAACGCTGCGTCGGGCCCGCGGCTCGGCCGTCTCCAACCATCTGCGATAGATCGGCAACAGATCTACGAACTCGGGGAGGATCGCGGTCCACAGGCTGCGGATAACGTCACACATCACCCACAGCACATGGGGGTCGGTGGCTGTGGCGTGGGTGCGGATCAATTCCTTGACCGGCTCCACATCGCCCCGCGCGTTCTGACGAAGGGCAAAGCTGAGCGCGCGCTTGACATCCGTATCAGGATCTCCCAAGGCAGGAGCCTCCAGTTCCACGCAACGCGCGGCAAACATCGGCCATTCCATCGGCAAGCGTCCCAGAGCCGTCAGCCCGGCGCGACGTATCCATTTGTTCTCATCGAGCACCCAGGCGCCAACCGGCTCCAACCAGCTCCCGGGATCGCGGCGCAGCACCGGTTCCAGGGCTTTCATGGCCAATTGGTCGCAATCCTCCCAGAACGCACAACTGGCGGCAAGCTCCCGCAAGAGGGGCACGATAGCCTCTGGATCGGCCAGCTCCATAGGCCCCAAAGCCACCACAGCCACGATGCGCCCCTCGCGGCCATAGGATTCCCAAAGCAGGCGTGTCAGGGGTACAAAGCCTGTTACATCCTGGCGGGCTGAGCGGCCGATCTCCTTACCGATAGCCGTCAGCACCGGTACGGGAACCCCCACCGCCTGGAACTGGGAATCGGCAATGCCCCAATTCTTGAAAAGTTGTTTCGACTCTGGCTCGAGTTCGGGTGCAGGCCCTGGCGCTGCCCGGAGCCACAACGCCTGGAGCTCACGGACCAGGCCGTCGGCATCTCGCGGATCAAACCCGGTGACCAGGCTCCTGGCAGCTTGAGCCGCTGATTTGGCATCCATACTCCCTCCCTACCTGTCGGATCGCCCCTGAGGAGCGCCGGCATAGATATCCACCAGATCGCGCAACATCGCCGCAGCGGTGGGTTGCGGCGTCTCTTCGACAATGGCCGCAGCGATGCTGCCGCAAATATCGGTATGATAGACCAGGCCCATCTGCTTTCCCGTGAGTTGGGCCATGGGATGATCGGCTGGCAATGCCACCGGCCCCACCATCAACCGGTAGCCATCGCCCTCGCGCTCAGCCACCGCCAGAGGTTTGATGACCTTTCCCTGGCCAGTCGCCTGACGCAGCACGGCAGGAGTGACGGCGCCAATGCCGGTCACATGCACCTGGTCGCGTGTGGCAGGGTATCCCAGAACGCTGTGGGCCAGGATCACCAATTTGTTAGCAGCATCCCAACCCTCCACATCCAGCGTGGGATCGGCCTCGGCATGACCCGCCTCCTGAGCCTGGGCCAAGGCCTCAACGTAGCTCAGTCCATCCTGGGCCATGCAAGTCAGAATGTAATTGGTGGTCAGGTTCAGAATGCCCTCCAGGCGCTCGATCTGAGCCAGGGCCAGATCCCGTTGCCCCAGGTTGATCGCCGGCAGCCCCCCTGCGACGGTGGCATCGTATCGCAGCTGGACGCCGCGGGCCTGGGCCAAAGCCATCAGCCGTGGAAAAGCCAGCACCAGCGGCGCTTTGTTGGCCATCACCACATGCATGCCGCGATCCAGCGCCGCCTCCACACAGCTCAGGCCGGGCTGCCCATCGCTCAAGCTAGCCGGCGAGACCTCCAACAATAGATCGGCATCGGCGGTCTGCACCATCTCCAGCGCCGAAACACCCGGCCGGCCCCAGTGAGGATAATCGGCCACGCTCGATTTGGCGGCCTTGAGATCGAGAACCCGTTGCAGGTCCAGCCCTCCGGCGCAGAGGGCCGCGCCTCGGCCATCGGCCACGCCGACCAGCCGGACAGCCAGGCCCATCTTTTCGCGGAGCCTGCCTTCTTTGACGATCAGCAACTCCAGCACGCGGCGGCCCACATTGCCCGCCCCCATCAAAAGTACGCGAACCGTTTGCGTCGATTGCGTCATTAGTGATGTTGTTCCCCTTCCCTTGGATGAGCGGGAGCATTATACCCGCAAAGAGAAGGAGCTGCAAATGATCGTGAGCAGACTCGCAAAGTGGAGAGGGGGGGTGGGGGGCCGATCATTCCCACTGCGCGACTGCTCGGCTCGGCGCCCTGTCCTTGGGGCGCCCCTCCTGGCAATGGCAAGCCAAGCCGAATGTGCGCGCCTACGATCCAGGCCGCCACCCGCACAGCCAGGCGCGAATACGGTCCCACACCCGACCGGCCCACACGGGAACCGGAACCCAAACATGCGAGCCTTCCGCCCCATAGACAAGGAGTCGACCATACGGGCGGCCTGCTTCATCGTAATCGATGCGAGCATAGGTCAACTGGCAGTCATTTGTAAAGCGCTCGGGGTGCAAAAAAAGGTCCTGCCAGGTGGACTTGCCTGCGCCAGAGAAATCGGCGCGCCAGGTCCACGTGCCGGTATTGATATAAGTAGCCCCTCCAAGCAGGGGCTCTTGGACGGCGTGGTGGGTGTGGCCAAAGACCACAACCGCAGCCTCTTTTTCGGCGGCCTGGCGCGACGCGCTGAAGGACAGCGCCGACAGAGCCCGGTTGTATACCTGATTGCCCATGACCACCGGATCGCCCAGGTCGGGCGCGACCTCGAGGCTTGCTGCAACAGGCTCCCGAGCTTGCTCTGGTGGGGGCGCCAGTACGTTCGCCACCTCCCCGTTGAATTGGGCGCGAAACGACGCATCCTGTTGATAATGGGCAGCCAGCGCCTCCACCTGGGCCGGATCCTCGAGCCGCTCGCTCAACGAGTCGCCGCGGCCCGCCGCCTGAAGATCAGCCTCCATAGGCACGGCATCCAGGAAGGCTTCCTCGACGATGCCAGGCAAAGCGCGCAGCAGCATGGCCAACGCCCCAGCTGCAAAGGGAAAATCAAAGGCCAGAGCATACCAGATCAGCGCCGTGATCGGCTTGACGCCGTCGATCCAATAGCGGCTGCGCTCGACTGGATTCAGAACATCCATCACGAACCAGGAACCCAAAGGCAAGGCCAGTTGTCCCGGACGGGTGGGATGCAACGGTTTTTCCATGTGGTCGACGCGATCGATCAGTTCGGCATATTGGTTGCCATGCTCCACGTAAATGCCCTCGCGGCTCACGCACAGCTCCTCAAACACCAGCAACCCGGAGCGACGCCCCGTCGCCCCCAGCGCCTCGCGGAGGCAGTTCTGAACACCCGGCCAATACAGGTTCAGGTCGTGGTTGCCTTTGACGAACGTCACCCACCGGCGAGGCGGCCCCAGTCGCAAAAAGCGACCCAGGGCGTCAAAAAGGGATCGATGACCGGCGACGATTAAGCGCATCTTGCGAACAGAATCGGCCTCCGATGAGGAATGATAGAGATCGGACGGGTACGCCTGAGCCGGATCGTATTCGTCGACGTGGGGCACCTGGAGCATCTCAAAGGCATCGCCGTTGACGATCAGTTCCAGGTCGGCCCCCTGCCGGTCGCTTTCGGCCGCCAGCTCTTCCAGAAGGGCCGATAGGACGTCGTCGTGGGTGAAATCCTCCAGCGGGTTGATTTGGGGAAAGCCGCCACCCAAATGCAGATCGCTGATGATGATCTTGAACTTGCCAGGCATCACTTCCTCCCCTGCCTTCCGCTCCCCCCCGGGAGTCTGGCTCATTCTTTATGTCTACTTGCCCTCATCGTGCAAGCGCCATAGCTCGTCCACCCAATGGGCCATGGTCGCCTCGGGGATACAATCGCCCCGTCGAAGGTAGGGCTTTATGTCCAGTACCGGCGTGCCCCGTGCTGCATCCAGGCCGCTGACGCGCAGGCGTGTGCCCTCTCGAGCCAACAACCGCACAGCGGTCAGAGCAATGGGGTTCGGTCGTCGCGGCGAGCGAGTGGCAAACAGACCCACAAGAGGCTTCTCGGGCCGACCTTCGGGCCGGACCTTCAGGGAGGACGGCGCCTTTTGCGAACGATCGAGCCACCACAAGATCCAGATGTGGGAGAACTCTTCCAACCCTTCCAAGCCTTCGCCCAGGGCCGGATCGATCTCAATCTCAGAGACGGCCTCCTGAGGCCAGGGCGCCTGATCGGCGGGCCAAGGCCGGCCGACAACCACCGATCCGATGGGGCGCAACTCCAGTGTGCGTTCCGTTGTCACTCTACCCTCCCAGATAGACATATTGGGTGTCGAACTGCCAGTTGGGCAGCGCCTCCAGTTCGACCTCGATGCGGGGGCGTAATGGATCGATGCGCTTGACCAAGTGTACGTCGACCACCCGATTGTCGTTGATATCCAGCGCCTCGCAAATGGCATCCTGGGTGATTTTCAGCCCACCATCCAGATCGCGGCGGCCTGGTGTCTCAAAGAAAAAGTCGATAAACAGGGCAATGAACCCCTGACGCAAACAAGCCACCAGATCGTCAGAGAGGACACCCTTGGCCCGCATATGACGGACGATCTGGGCCACCTCCTTTTTAAAGACGCGACTTTCTTTGCTCAACACCCGTCGTCCGTTGACCGTGGCGTACTGCTGATTGATGCTGGGCGGTAACGGCAAGGTCAACCGCGCTGCCAGTCCTGCATGAGTGCTCATGCCTTCAGTATAGCACAAAAGTTCTAATCGCGCAAGGGTGCCCCACATCGGTTTTCTGTTGTAATTATAGCATATCTTGCAGGTTTCGTAAACAACCGGGAGCCCAAAGCCGAACGAGGCGCGGCCTGCCGCGCCCTTTTGGAACCCATAGCCCGTATCCATCGTCAAGAAGAAGAGCACTCAACACCACACCTGTTAAACGAAAGACGAAATCGAGAGGAGACATCCATGATGTATGGCGGCAGAATGTGTAGGCTGGGATTGGCCCTGGCAGCGTGGGTCTTGGTCTTGGTGGCCTGTGGGCCGATTGGAGAGCGTTCGGGCGCCCTGGACGGTACAAGCTGGCGCCTGATCTCCTATCGCAACGCGGCAGGGAAAACCGCCCAGGTGCTGCCCGGGACCGAGGTCACCGCCGAATTTCGGGAGGGCGGGATCGGCGGCAATGCCACGTGCAACAGCTATTTTGGCGAGGTGGTGATCAAGGGAGATCAACTGACCGTTCAGGGCATCGGCATGACCGAAATGTACTGCTTTCCTGAGGAGAACATGGAGCAAGAGGCAGCCTACATCGCCGCGCTGAGCGCCGCTGCCAGCTATCAATGGGATGGCGCCCGACTGACCGTCGCCGATCCCTCGGGTCGAATCATTCTGACGTTTACGCGTCGCTGAGTCGCTCAATCCCCAGCCGAGATGAGCACCTTGTCCACCCGTCGCCCATCCATATCCACGACCTCAAAGCGCAGGTCGTTCCACACGAACCCGTCGCCCACAGAGGGAATGCTCTGTACTTGTTTGAGCACAAAACCACCCACCGTGTGATAGTCGCCCAGTTCCTCCTCGGGCCAATTCTCCAGGTCGAGGATCTCGACGAGTTCATCGATGGGCAACAAGCCATCCACCAGCCAGGAGCCGTCTTCGCGCCGGGTAGCTTGAACCTCGACCGGCTCGCCAGCCAGGGGAAAATCGCCGACAATATCCTCCAGGATGTCGTCGTGAGTGACAATGCCCTCAATACCGCCAAACTCATCGGTGACCAGGGCCATATGGGTGCGATGCTGTTTGAACAACTCCAACACCTTCAGAGCCGATACCGTGGGGGGAATGAACAGGGCTGGGCGCAGCAACGCTTTCAGGTTCAACGGTTGGTTGGTCAAGACTTGGGCCAACAGGTCTTTGGCCCGTACAATGCCCAGGATATTGTCCAGGTCCCCTCGAGCCACCGGAAATCGTGAGTATTGATGCTCCATCAGCTTTTGTTGAATCTCTTCCACCGATTCATCAATATCCAACCAGACGATCTTTAATCGAGGGGTCATGCTCATCCCCACCGGTCGGTCATCCAGGCGCAGGACATTCTCGATCATGTCTTGCTCCTCTTCCTCGACGATGCCGCTGGCCGTACCCTGTTCGATGAGGACCTTAATCTCTTCCAATGTGAAATCGGATTCGGTCGAAGGCTTGGCGCCCAGCATGTGCAAAACAGCCGTGGTCGAGATCTCCAACAAGCGTACCACCGGTGATGTGAGCCTGGCAAGAGATCGCATCGGCTTGGCTGTGGCAGCGGCGATGCGTTCCGGATTGTTCAGGGCCAGCCGTTTGGGGACCAGTTCACCGATAATGAGCGTGAGATACGTGATCGCGAGAACAACGACGCCAAGGCCAATTGCCTGGCTGTAGGGCGCCAGCACAGGTATGGTGTTCAGCAGGGCGGCAAGGCTCTTGGACAGCGTAGCCCCACCAAAAGCGCCAGCCAGAATACCCACCAGAGTGATGCCCACCTGCACCGTAGCCAGAAACTGGTCTGGATTTTCGGCCAGATCCAATGCCGTTTGCGCCTTGTGGTTTCCCGAATCAGCCATCTGCCGCAGGCGGGTTTTACGAGAAGCGACAACGGCCATCTCAGCCATAGCAAAGAGTCCGTTGGCCAGCAGCAACAACAAGATAATGACGATTTCGCGGATGTTCTCGTTCAAAGCTAGCGCTCCTCGTCGTTGGATCTCGCCATTAGGGCAGCAGGATTCCTGATGCCACTTATCCTCGAGATCGACCTTGCTGGTCGAGCGCGGCGCCCAAGCCAGCCCCCAGGGCGATCCCCACGCCCACCCTCACGCCGATATTGCCCAGGACCGCGCCCACAGCGGCACCCAGAACCAACCCAATGGCGATTCCCGTTGCCAGGCCATGCCGCTTTCGATCCGATTTTTCAACCATATTCTCCTACCAGTGCAGCCCATCCTTGACTGCCCTGCAAAAAGGGCAGTCGGGGGAAA
>CAYVLO010000158.1:0-7601 GCA_964452125.1 uncultured Anaerolineaceae bacterium
GGACATTGAGGAGCTTCGATTTGTGTTATGTAATCCAGAAATCTGAAATACACCCAGTCCGGCTTGGGATCCTGCAAATCATTCCAACCCATCCTGACAAGTCGCGCGTAGCTGACCAGAGCTGCATGATTTTGACAAAGTCCGGTTGACATGGTAAGATGCAGGTGAGGATAGAGGCTTGAGCGCTTTCGGCTCAGGGTGAGACAATGGCAAATCCAACCATGCAAGACCGCCTTGGTCAATTCAGGATCTTTCGAGATTTCACGCCCGATCAGCTCAGCCTGTTTGCCGAGTTCTTTGAAGAACAGACCTTCGGCCGCAGCCAAAAGATCTATGAGCAAGGCGCCCCCCCCACTCACTTTTACCTCGTCGAGCGCGGCTCCGTCGAACTCGTAGGCCACAGTAAGGATGGCAAACTCTTTTTGCGGCGCCATGTGAGCGCCGGTGACTTTTTTGGGCACCGGGCCTTGCTGCAAGGCGCTCCCCACCAAACGACGGCTACCGCCCAGAGTGACACCATGCTACTGGCATTGGATGCAGCCAGGTTTCACTCCCTTTTGAAAGTTCAGCCCAGCCTCAAAGAAGACGTACGGCGAATCCACATCATCAACCGGTTGCTAGCCACGCCCCTCTTTGCCCAATTCAGTCGAGAGCAGTTGTTGTTCGTAGCCGACTCGGCCCGCAGGTTCGAGTTTGCCGCGGGCTCTATCATCTTTCGCCAGAACGACCCCTCCGATGGGTTCTACGTCATCGATCGCGGCCAGGTAAAAGAGGACGTGGCAGGCGTCGCAGCCAACGGGCAGATCTGGCCCAAGTACCTCACCGCCGGCAATTTTTTCGGGCGGCGCGGAATCGACCAGCAAGCGCCTCGGCGCTCCACGGCTATGGCGCTGACCGATGTCCATCTCTTTCGCTTTGACTACGAGGCCTTTCGCTCCCTGTGTCAGATACAGCCAGATTTTCGGTACGCCCTCGAACGCCCCGATGTACTCTCTTTGCTCAAGTCGGTCGCTCTCTTTTCCCAACTCGACGCCAATGAACTGCGGGGCCTGGCTGGGTTTGTCGGTATGGTCCACATCCCAGCAGGCGAGATCCTGTACCATCAGGGCGACGTGGACCCCACCCTGTACGTGCTCTACCAGGGTGAGGCCGTGGTCCGGCTGCGCGACAAGCAGGGCCGCAACCGTCCCCAGCAGGTCCTCCACCCCAAAGACGCCGTCGGCCAGAGTGCGCTCATGCTCTTGGAGCCCCGTGACGCCACCATCCAGGCCGTCGCCGACAGCAACTGGTTGTACCTGACCCGGGCCGATTGGGATCGATACCGCACCCAATGGCCCACCGCTGCCAATAAATTGAAACCGAAACGCAAGATCGAGGCACTCCAGCGGATACGGCGATTCCGTTGGATGGACTACGACGAACTGATCCTATTGCGAACACGCCGGCATTGGTTGTTTCTCGTCAATAAATTGCTGGCCCCCTCCCTCTTTGCGGTCGCCATGCTCATCCTACTGATTGTCGGCCTCCCCGCTCCCATCGCCACCATCGGCTGGGTGTTGGCGTCGGCCGTGGGCCTCTGGAAACTCATCGACTGGACCAACGACTACTATATCGTCACCAACAAGCGAGTCGCCTACCGGGAAAAAGTGTTGGCCATCCGCGAGTCCCGCGACGAGACGCCCATCAGCAAAATCCAAAATATGATCATTGACCAATCCTGGTGGGGAAACACCTTTGGCTTTGGCACACTGACCCTCGATACGGCGGCGGCGCAACAGGTCAAGCGCGTCAAATTTGACTATGTCACCGATCCCGAGGCGGTTCAGGAACTTGTCTTTGGACTGGTTCAGCGGGTCAAGGCCGCGGAAGAATTGGAGACCCATGGGACCATCCTAACCCAACTCGAGTCAAGGTTGGGCACGGTCATTCGCCCGGTGATGGCCAAACCAGCCGTCGTATCTGTCGAGGATTTGGCCGCCGACGGTACCGCACAGCCCAACCTCTGGACCCGGTTCGCCGAAGCCACCTACCGCCGCTGGTTCTGGATACAAAAACGGACCGACGGCCGCGTTACCTGGCGCAAGCACTGGATACGCTTCCTGGCCAAAACCTGGAAACCAGGCCTGCTCTCTTGCTTTTTGCTGCTGCTCATCGCCCTCATTGTGCACCTGGGCAATGGCGCCAACGCGGGAGTACTGGCCCTGTTGTCCTTGCTCCTCCTGCTCTCTCTGGGCTGGCTATGGTGGAGCTGGGAAGACTGGGGCAACGATCAATACATCCTCACCTACGACCGCATTATCGACACAGAGCGACTTCCTTTGGGGTTCCGCTCCAAACGCACCGAAACGACCTTTGACCGAATCCAGAACGCACGGGTGAACGTGCCAAACCCCGTCGCCACTTTGCTCAACTATGGCACGGTAGAGATCTTTACCGCCGGCGCCGAGGGGAAGCTTGACTTTCAATATGTGCCGAACCCACGGGATGTACAGGCCGAAATCTTTCGCCGGCTGGCTGCCTACGAGGCGCAGGAGCGTCACAAGCAGATCGAGCGCCAATGGCGGGATCTGCCCGAATGGTTTTCCATGTACGAGGACATACGCGACACCCGGCCCTGACCGCCCTTGCCCGTTCGGGCGGCCCACAGCGTCCACCGACCTTTCAAACCTCCCTCCTTTCGCCGTTCGGTAGCGAACCCTACTTGGTACCTCCCACGTCTTGTGCTATAATGGGGCACGGTTGAATGGGGAGATGGCTCACCCTGGAAACGAATAGAGCAGCTCCCCCCTTGAAGGAGAAGGAAATTTTGGATCAACTGCAAAGTACCGTCTTTTTCCTCTTGGCGCTGGTCATCTCGATCAGCGTCCACGAGTTTTCCCATGCCTGGTCGGCCCACGAACTGGGCGATCCCACAGCGCGCCGGCTGGGCCGCTTGACGTTGAACCCCTTGGTGCACTTTGACGCCATGGGCGCGCTGATGATCGTATTCATGGCCTTCAGCGGTTGGGGCATCGGCTGGGGTAAGCCGGTGCCGGTCAACCCCAGTAACCTGCGCACCCATCCCCGAGTCGGCATGGGGCTGACTTCGGCAGCGGGGCCCTTTTCCAATCTTGTGCTGGCTGCGTTGGCTGCCATCCCCCTGCGCCTGGGGTGGAACATGCCCGGGCTGATGATCGCCTTTTTGTGGGTTCTGGTGGTGACCAACATCAGCCTGGCCGTTTTCAACCTGATCCCCCTGCCGCCGCTGGATGGATTTAACGTGTTGCAGGGAATTCTGGCCACTGTGCGCACCCGGTGGGCCGCCGACGTGGGGAACTTTTTGGACACACTGGCCCCTTATGGCCCCGTGCTGTTGCTGGCTCTGTTGGCCTTTGGCTGGATCGGTGGCATTAGCATCCTGGGTCGCATCATGGGGCCGCCTGTGAATGCCCTTTTGAGTCTTTTTCTGGGCGCCTGATCCATGTCCGCCACCTACCGGGCCAGGCAGTTCGTTCAAGCACTGGGGAGCTGGTTCCAGCCCGCGAACGCGGGGGAAGAGTGGGCTCGCCGCTATCTGCCTGCCGAGGCGTTGAACCTCTACCGCGCCATGGGACGCTACGACCGCCGTCATGGGCTGCGGGTAGCGCACAGCCTCCTGGAAAAGGGGCACAACCATCCCGATCTATTGGCCGCTGCGCTGTTGCACGACGCCGGCAAAACAGTCGCGCAGGCAGGCAAGCTGCGCCTTGGGCACCGGGTAGCCATCGTCCTCTTGCGAGCCGTTCAGCCAGATCTGGTGGCTCGCCTGGGACAGGACGACCGTAAAGGCTGGCGGCGAGCCTTTTTTGTCCAACAACACCACGCCGATCTGGGCGCCGAGTTGGCCTGCCGGGTTGGCTGCAGTGCACAAACCGTGGCGCTGATCCAAAGCCACAAAGATCCGATGCATCCAGAAGATGACGCGCTGCTGGCAGCCCTGAAAGCCGCCGACAACGCCAACTAGCGGGAGCATCGTGCTGTCAACGATCGGAATCGGAAAGCGGCCCACTGCAGGCTTGGCGATTCCGACATCTACCCATGGGAGAGAGCAACGTGAGCAAAACAGAAGCAAAAATCACCATCGTGGGCCTGGGGTTGGTCGGAAGCTCGATCGGTTTGGCCCTGCGCCAATCGGAGGTTCAATCCACGCTGATCGGCCACGACAAAAACCCAGGCGCCAGCCGCCAGGCCAAAAAGATCAACGCCGTCGACAAAACCGAGTGGAACCTGATATCCGCCTGCGAGGAATCGGACCTGATCATTTTGGCCATCCCCATTAACGGCATTCAGGAAACGCTGCAGGTCATCGCCCCCTATCTGAAACCGGGCTGCACCATCCTCGATACCGCTTCCCTCAAATCCCCTGTGCTCGCCTGGGCCGAGGAGCTATTGCCTCCCCAGGTTCACTATGTGGGCTTGAACCCGATCCTCACCGCGGAAGCAGGCGCCTCGGGCGGAACGGAAAAGGCCCGAGCAGATCTGTTTCAAAATCGACTGTTCTGCGTGGTCTCCTCGGCCAAAGCCGAGCCCGAGGTGGTCCAGATGGTGGCCAACCTGGTGAACCTTATGGGCGGCAAGCCCCTTTTTATGGACGCCGCCGAACATGATGGCCTGATGAGCGGCATGGATCAGCTCCCGCCGGTGCTGGCCCTGGCCCTTCTCGATACCGCCACACAACGACCCTCCTGGCGAGAGCTGCGCAAAGTGGCCGGAGCGGCATTTGAAAGCGGCACCTTCCTGACCTCCGACGATCCCCACGCGTACAGCGAGCTGTTCCTGATGAACAGCGACAACATGGTACGCTGGATCAACGACCTTATCTCCGCGCTGATCTCCATTCGAGAGACCATCAGCGCCGGTGAGGGTCCAATCCTGGCCGAACGGTTCGGAGCCCTGATCGAGCAACGCAACAAATGGATGGTCGACCGGGCAAAAGGAGACTGGGACATGGATCCTTCGGCGAACATGCCCCCCAAGCCCAACATGTTTGTCGATACCTTCCTGGGTGGGGTGGGGCGCAAACGACAAAAGCGCGATTCATGACGCGAGGAAACCCCATGAAACCAAGCATCTCCCTGGTCCTGCCGGCCTACAACGAAGCCGACAACATCGAACCCATGGTGGCTGAGGCGACGCCGGCCTTGGAAGCCGTGGCCGATGACTATGAGATCATTGTCGTCAACGACGGCAGCGCCGACGACACCTCAGCCGTCACCCGTCGCGTAATGGAAACCCATCCCCACGTGCGATTGGTGGAACACCCGGTCAATCAGGGGTTTGGCGCCGCCGTCTTTACCGGCTTTACCAGCGCTGAAAAGGACTGGATCTTTTACACCGACGCCGACCGCCAGTTCGTCCTGAGCGAACTGGAACGATTCGTACCGCACATGGAAAAGGCGGATCTTATTGCGGGTTATCGGGCGCCCAGGCGCGATCCCTTTATGCGCGTGGTCTATGGCAAGGGCTGGAGCACCCTCTGCACGCTGATCTTTGGCTACACCGTGCGCGATGTGGATTGTGGATTCAAGCTCTTTCGTCGCGACATTATCGAGAAGCTGGCCCCTACCATCCAGTCTCGGGGGGCCACCTTTAGCATCGAATGGCTGGTGCGGGCCAAGCGGGCCGGATACCGCTTGGCCGAACTGCCGGTCACTCACCGACCCCGTGTGGCGGGCAGCCAGACGGGCGCCAACATGGATGTCATCCTCCGCGCCTTTCGCGAGTTGGTTCGAGTACGCCTCCAGCTCTGGCGCGAAGGAAAACCTGCCAGAACCTAAACCCTTTTCGAGCCTATGACCGGTTGGCCAGAAATACCCCGTTCCAGGTTCCCGCAACTCGGCCGTTGGTTGTTGTTTTTTTTGATCCTGATTGCCTTTGGCCGGGGTATCTTTGACCTGGGTCAGAAAAGCCTGTGGTGGGATGAAAGCCTGAGCCTTCACCGAGCCCGGGGCAGCCTGTCCTCAGTGTTCACCAACAAGATCTACCTCACCGACACCTTCGACACGGTCGAAACCATCGACAACCATCCCCCCCTGTACTTTGCGATGCTCTGGGTGGCTGTTCGGCTCTGGGGTGAGAGTGAATTTGCCCTGCGCTTTCTCTCTTTGATCGGGGCCGTGTTGACGGTACCGCTGCTGTATGTCACGGGCCGGCGACTGGTGGACGAGCGCGCCGGGCTGGCTGCCGCGGCCCTTGGGGCCTTGTCGCCCATGTATCTCTGGTACGGTCAGGAAGCGCGCATGTATGCCCTGCTTCCCTTTTTCGGACTGCTCTCGTTCTACAGTTTTGTCCGCGCCTTCCTGCAACCCTCTCACTACGCGCGCTCCCGGCGAACCTGGCTCGCGACCTTTGTCGCAGCCAATCTGGCATTGGTGCTGACCCACTATCTGGGCGTGCTGTTGATCCTCTTTGAGCTGATTGTGCTAGGCGGAATGGTGATCCGTTTGGCCCAAAATCGAAGGGGTGTCCTGGCGATCACAGCCATCATTCTGAGCCTATCACTGCCGCTGATGGTCTATGCCTTTATCACGCTGCCCGCCTACGTTCAACAACCCGGGGTCAACTATGTGCCCCTGCCCGATCTACTGCGCGACCTGCTCAACTCGTTCAGCCTGGGCCTTTCAGTTGATATCAATCAATGGTCCAGCCTAGCCATCAACCTGATCTTTTTGACGTTTCTCGTGGTTGGGCTCTTGTTCCTGCTACTCCACCGAACCTGTCCTGCCCACCGCCTGGCCGGCGGACTCTTGGGCGGTTATCTCCTGGTGCCTGTGGCTACCATCTATTTGATCTCGCACGTGCAACCCGCCTACATGGGCAGCCGACACATGATCCTGATCAGTCCCGCCTTTTACTTGCTGGTGGGCACTGGGCTCACGCGGCTGCGCAAAGGGTGGGCCGCGGTATCAGTCCTTGGGGCAGGGCTGATGATTTTGGGGATTGGCTTGTCGACCTGGAACTATTTCCACGATCCAACATACGAAAAAGACAACCACCGCGAGTGGGGCAACTATCTCCGCGCACACACTCGCCCCGGCGACGTGGTGGTGGTCGAGCCGCCCCACGTCGCCGAACTCTATCGCTACTATGCCGATAGCGGCGTGCCGTGGGTTGGTCTTCCCCTGCTCAACGGATCGCGCGACGATACCATCGCCGCCCTGGAGGAACTGCGCGGACGCTATGACCGTGTCTGGCTGGCCTTCTCTAGCACCCCTGCCAGGGGTGACCAAGGCCGCATTCCACAGCGCTGGCTTGATGCCAACCTTTTTCGCACCGACTACAAGCCGATCCCCAGTTACGGTTCGTTGGTACTGGTGGCCACCTATCTGCCCACCTGGCCCTCGGTGGGGCGACTGCCCCTGGGAGCGCAGCCCCTTGAGGTGCGATACAGCACCGCCCTGCGCCTGACCGGCTATCAACTGATTACGACGCCGCAAGCGGGCGAGAGGCTGCACCTGAAACTCTACTGGGCCATCGACGAACCCATTCCAGAAGAGGCCAGCGTGGTCTTGCGCTTGGTCGACCACCAGGGACAGCTCTGGGGCCAGAGCGAACAGTGCCCCTACAACGGCCTGTACCCCATG
>CAYVLO010000159.1:0-7538 GCA_964452125.1 uncultured Anaerolineaceae bacterium
GCTTTCCTGGCCCGGCTGGCCAAAGGCGCCACGGTACTCTTTGATCTCTTCGGGACTCAGGCTGTCCACGTAGGCCTTGCCGTCCCGGATCAACTGCACGGCCCATTCGTAGAGCTGGCCAAAATAGTCGGAGGCATAATACTCCCGATCGTCCCAATCAAAGCCCAGCCAGCGGATGTCGTTCTTGATCGACTCGACATACTCGACCTCTTCCTTGACCGGGTTGGTATCGTCGAAGCGCAGGTTGCACAGCCCCCCAAATTCCTCAGCGATCCCAAAGTCGAGGGAGATGGCCTTGGCGTGCCCAATGTGCAGATAGCCGTTGGGCTCGGGCGGAAAGCGGGTGTGAACCCGGTCGTAGCGGCCGTTTTTCAGGTCAGCAGCCACGGCCTCCCGCAAAAAGTCGGTGCTGGGCGTGGATTCCGTTTCAGTCATGTTCTCAATCTCCCTTTCGCCGGTCCTGCCTGTTGGCGTGGTCCCCAACGAGGCGCCATTTTAGCACAGAACCCCTGCCGTGACAAGTCACGAGGCGGACTCTAGCAGGGCGACCGCATTTACAATATCACTGCGATAATGATGCCTGATTAAGAAAGCGAACTTTGGAGTGCGGCAGCAAGCTGCCGCAAAAAACCTGCGCAAGCAAGCGTCCTGGCGCTTCGCGCCAGGCGCGCAATCCAAAAGGCGACTTTCCAGTGCGAAATGATCGCCAGGCTTACCTGGTGAATCTCCGTTAGTCCAAATGCGTTTGCCCTGCGGACTCTAGGCCCGCCAGCGCGTCGATGGCCCGGTCGATGCGAGCCAGGCACGTATCGCGGCCCAGAACCTCCATCGTCTCGAACAGGGGCGGCGCAACCTGCTTGCCGGTGACGGCCACCCGGAGGATGCCGAACAACTGCCCCGCCTTGAGGTTCAGCGCGGTCGTCAGTTCCCGCAGGGGCGGCTCGAGGGTCTCGGGGTCGAAGGTGCGCACCCCTTTCAGCGTCTGCTGAACCTGCCGCAGGGCGTGGAGCGACTCGGCAGCCGTCATCTTTTTGCCCACCAACAAACCGGGGTCCACAGCCAGTTCGTCCTGGAAGATAAAGTCGGTCAGCTCGACCACATCCCGCAGCGACTTGATTCTTTCCTGGATCAAGGGCACGATGGGGCGGAGATCGGCGGCCGTCACCTCGACCCCGGCCTCAGCCAGGAACGGGACCAGGCGCTGGGCCAGATCGTCGCCGTCGAGCTGCCGGATATAGTAGGCGTTCATCCACTCCAGGCGCTCGTAGGAGAATCGGGCCGGCGAGTTGTTGATACCCGACAGGTCAAAGTGGCGGATCAGCTCGTCGCGATTCAAGATCTCGGTCTTGTCGTCGTAACTCCAACCCACGCGGGCCAGATAGTTGACCATCGCCTCGGGCAGGTAGCCCTCCTGGCGAAAGGTGCGGATCTCGACGCCGCCGTGGCGCTTGGACAGCTTGCCCTTGCCATCGGGCGCCAGGATCAGGGGCAGGTGAGCGTACACCGGCAGCTCCCAGCCAAAGGCCTCGTACAGCAGCACGTGCTTGGGCGTGGAGGGCAGCCACTCGTCGCCGCGCATGATGTGGCTGATCTGCATCGAGTGATCATCCACCACCACACCCAGGTGGTAGGTGGGGAACCCATCGCTCTTGAGCAGCACCAGGTCATCCAGCGTCGAGTTTTCCACGGTGATGGCGCCGTACAGCGCATCCTGGAAGGTGGTCTGGCCCTCCAGCGGCGCCTTCAGGCGGACCACCGGGGTGATGCCCTGGGCTTCGAACTCGGCTCGCTGTTGTTCCGTCAGGTTGCGGCAATGCCGGTCATAGCCCACGTCCTGCTTGTTCGCCCGCTGCTCCTCGCGCAGGGCCGCCAGCCGTTCCGCTGAGCAGTAGCAGCGGTAGGCCTGGCCCTGGTCGATGAGCTGCTGGGCATAGCGGTGATAGAGTTCCAGCCGTTCCGATTGGTAGTAGGGGCCATAGTCGCCGCCCACCTCCGGCCCCTCGTCCCAATCCAGGCCCAACCAGCGCAGGCTGGCGACCATGTCGGGGACGGCTTCGGGGTTGTACCGGCTGCGGTCTGTATCTTCTACGCGCACGATGAATTGGCCGCCATGGTGGCGGGCAAATAACCAATTAAATAGCGCCGTTCGCGCCGAACCCACGTGAAAATAGCCCGTGGGGCTGGGCGCGATCCGCACGCGCACAGGTTTGTCGTTCAAGGTCGTTTTCTCCTTGCGGGTGTGTGTGGTTTGTGCCCAAGGCTCGTCGTGGAGCCGGGCTCAGTATACCACATTCTTGCCAGATGGCAACCTTACGGGGTCTGCATCCAGGGCAAACGCATTTGGATCAACGGGGTTTGGTGAGGTGGACTTAGCTGAGCATCTCGTGCTGAAAAGACTCTTTTTTGGAGTGCGCAAGCTTGCTTGCGCAGCTATTTGCGGCAGCAAGCGTCCTGCCAAGGCAGGCACGCACTCCAAAGTGAGTCTTCCCAACCAGGTATCATTATCAAACTGATGTGATAAATGCGGTCGCCCTGGTCTGCATCTGGGCCAAGCGGGCCTCGATCTCTTGCCGGCTGGCCCCGGCGACGACGATGCGGGGGGCAAAGCCGAGGGCTTGCCAAAAGGCAACGGCCTCGTCGTTGCCCAGCGCGTATCGGAGGGTGAGATCCTCCACGCCCTGCTCGGCGAAAAATCGGCAGATGCCGGCTGCCAACAGGGCGCCCACGCCGCGCCGCCGATGGTTGGGGTGGACAAAGGCCTGGTCGATCTGCCCGGCCTGAGGGGGCGTGTAACGGTTGTTGACGACCACACGCCCGAAAATCATGCCCACGACCCCCTGCTCTGGATGCTCGGCGACCAGCGCCCGGGCGTCCTGTGCCGTGAGCCGGCCTCGTATCTGGCCTTTCAGGTTCTGGCGGCCTTTGCCCGTCATTTGCCATAATGTGGGGTTGGCGGCCTCGACGTGATCCTGAAGCGCCAGCAGCAGTTCGGTCAGGCGGTCGAGATCGTCGATGTCTGCCGCCCGGATTTGATAGGCGCCGTCACTCATGGGCCTCCTCCAGCCTTTTCCGGATTCCGTTTGGTAGGTTTATTTGCCATTGGCGTTGGCGGGCATAGCCATCGTGAGGGCGAAACATGCGCGTGCACTGGGCCGGCGAGGCGTTGCCTACCACCTCGATGCGGGGCAGTTCGCTTACCCCAAGACCCATCCGGGCGCAGTAGTGAAGGTAGCCGACCTCGTCGGGATCAAAGCCCATCATCGACGCGCAGAGCACATCGGCCGCCAGGGCGTCGGTGCTGGAGAGGGCGATCCGCCAGGGGACGGCCGTGCCACCAATGGGCCCGTTGCCCTCCATGGCTTCGTACCCGTCGATGACGGCCAGGTGTGGCGCCACCAGGGGAGCAATCAGGGCCAGGTTGAGGTTGATAACCGGGTAGCTCTGGTGCATTTTCATCTTGTCGCTGGGTCGAAAAAGGGTACGTCGGTGACCACAAAATTGGGCTTGATCAGGACGCGCTTTTTGCCCGAGAGATCGAGTTCTGCGGCGATCAACTCGAGGGAGCGTCGAACGTTGTCATAGCGATCCTCGCCCTGGATGAGGGAAACAGGGTGGCCTGGCATCAGTCGAATTCGAGCTTTTTCCGGCGCATGGCCACGCTCTCCACCAATCCCATGCCCACAATGAGGGTCAGGAACGAGCTCCCGCCATAACTGACAAAGGGTAGAGGAATGCCGGTAACGGGCATCAAGCTCAGGTTCATGCCGATATTGACCATACTCTGAAACAGGACCACTCCGGCGATGCCGGCCACGATCAGCCGGCCAAAGGTATCCTGGGAACGCCCTGCAATGCGCAGCATCCGCAATAGGATCAGCACGAGAAGGCCCATCATGACCAGGGCGCCCACCAAGCCCAATTCTTCGGCGGTCACAGAAAAGATAAAATCGGTGTGTCGAACCCGCAGGAAGTGAAGCTGGCTTTGCGTACCCTGCGTCAATCCTTTTCCGGTCCACCCGCCTGATCCGATGCTGATCAGGGCTTGTCTTACGTTAAAATAGGAATCGGGATCGTTTTGGGGATTAATGAGGAGCAGAACGCGGTCCCTCATGTAATCTTCCAGATTGAGCCAGATGACGGGCAGCGCAGCGATGCCCGTGGCGATCAACAAGGTCAGGTGGCGAAGTCGGATGCCGGCCGTCCAGATCATGGCAGCCCAGATGGCGATCATCGTCAATGCAGTGCCCAGGTCGGGCTGCAAGTAGATGAGTAGCATAGGAATCGCGATGATGGCCAGCGAGATCAGAATGGTGCTAAACTTTTCCAGATCTTCTTCCCTCTCGGCGAGGAATTTGGCCAGCACAACGATCACCAGGATTTTGGCCAGTTCCGAAGGTTGTACCGCTCCCGCACCGAGCCAGCGCTGGGAACCGCCCGACACTTTGCCGATCACAAAGATAATGCCCAGCATGGCCAGTGTTGCGGCGTATATGGGGTTTCGCAAAATATCGCAAATGCGTAAAGAAAGACAATCGAGAAGGTAGAAAAGGGCGATGCCGCCGACGATCAGATAGGGAAATGCATCCGGCTGGCGCAGCAGGAATAGGCCCGCGATGCCCGCAACGATGGCCGTGGCCAGAAACAAAACGCTGCGCGTCAGAGGCAGGTCCAGGTCGCGAATCCACTTGCGATCGACCACATAGACGCCGATCACCAGGAGCACACCCAGCAGCGTGGCGGGGATGTCCGGGGCCCATTGGGCGAAGGACAACGCCTCTGCACTGTTGAGTTGTTCGACTTGCCAAACAACGACCAGCCCTGCGCTGCTCACACTCAGCGCCAACGGGGTCAGGCTTTCAAAGGGGATCTGGATGGCTTCCAGCCAGCGATAGTCGAGGGAAGCCGTGATCAGCAGCAAGATGAATCCCACCAAGACATATAGGGTCTGGCGCTCAACCGGATTTCCGACGCCCAAGGTGTTGATCGTGGCGCTATAGATCATGACGACGCCATAGGCCGATAGAGCCAACAGCGCGCCCAATAGGAGAAAGTCAAAATTGCGCCACGAACGTCTAGCCACTGGGTCTGGATCTCCTGGATGGCTGACCGGGGGCAGCGCGGCCCGATGGCCCGACCACTGGGATGTTGGCCACCAGGCGGTTTTCGGTTCGGCTGTGAGTAAACGCAACCTCCACCCCCGCGGCCTCGATCTCGACGTAGCGCGAGATGACGGCGATCAGTTCGTCTTTCATTTTTTCAAGGACGGCCGGAGAGATGTTGGAGCGATCGTGCACCAACACCAGTTGCAGCCGTTCTTTGGCAATGTCGCTGCTCGTTGGTTGACGGCGTCCCAAAATGCGATCTAGTAAGCCCATAACGCCTCCTGAACATGTACAGTACACACGGGTCCTACAACCTTGCCGAAAGCCGAGAGTTTTTCTGCCGTTGCCGGGCAAGGGCCGCGAAATACCTATCCTCGAATAAACCGGGCCAGGCGGTCAAAGACGCTGCCGCCCCCTTTGAGGGGCATGAAGGCAATGTCCTGTCCCATGATCCGCCCGGCGATGTTGCGAAAAGCGAGTCCTGCAGCAGACTTGCCGTCCAGAGCCACCGGGTTGCCCCGATTGCTGGAGATAATGATCTCCTTGTCCTCAGGAACGATGCCAATCAGGTCAATGGCCAGGATTTCGACCACATCGTCCATGCTGAGCATCTGGCCGCGCTGGACCATTTCAGGATTCAGGCGGTTGATGATTAGACTGGGGGGACCCTTGAGGTCTGCTTCGATCAGCCCCACAATCCGGTCGGCGTCGCGGACAGCCGAGACCTCGGGTGTGGTGACGATGAGGACCCGATCGGCGGGGGCCACAGCATTGCGATAGCCTTGCTCGATCCCGGCAGGCGAGTCGACCAAAATAAAGTCAAAATCGGGACGGAGTTGGTCGCACAGCTCAACCATTTGCTCAGGGGTGACGGCGGTCTTGTCGCGAGTCTGAGCGGCCGGCAGCAAATAGAGTTCGGATAGACGCTTGTCGCGGATGAGGGTTTGACGCAGACGACAATGGCCTTCGACGGCGTCGACCAGGTCGTAGACAATGCGGTTTTCCAGCCCCATGACCACGTCGAGGTTGCGCAGGCCAATGTCTGCGTCTATGGCGACTACCCGCTGACCAAGCATCGCCAGGCTGACGCTCAGGTTGGCGGCGGTCGTCGTCTTGCCCACTCCACCCTTTCCAGAGGTGACGGTGATGACTGTTGCACTCATATGCAGACTCCTGTTTCGAATGTCGAGCTAGCGCTTTTTCTCCCAACGCTCGACTACGATGCCCCCATCTTGCACGCTGGCGATCTCGGGATCTTTGGGCAATCGCCCTCGGTCGGGCGGACGGGCAATGTGCGACCCGATACGGATCTGGCTCGGCACCAATTGTAGTGCACAGACGACCGCCCCCTCGTCGCCTATGGCGCCCGCATGGACAATCCCCCGTAGTTTGCCCCAGACGATGACGTCTCCACTGGCGACGATCTCGGCGCCGGGATTCACGTCGCCGATGATGATGACGTGGCCCGCGTGATTGACCGCCTGTCCTGAGCGCAGGGTGCCGCGCACCACGACGCCCACCATCTCCTCGCGAGGGATCTTTTCTGGTTGGGGGGGAGGTGGGAGAGTGCTGGATCGCAGGTGTGTTTCCAGCCCCAGCACATCGACGGCCAGTTGGGTGGTGGGATGGTCGCCTTCCACTGCCCACAGCGTCACGCCGCATTCCTGAATAGCCTGGCCTAGTGCCTGCAATTGCTCCACAGAGAGGGGGCGATCTCCCACACGCAATGCCACCCGACCGCCCAGGAAAAAGGATGCCTTGGATTCGAGCCGCTCCTTCATCTCGGACAGGATCGCGCCGAATGGCCCTTCTCCAAGGGTAATCACCAGGCCATCGCTGGTGCCTCGGATTGTGATTGCATCCGTCTTTTCGTTCTGCTCTTGGCTCAACGTGTTGACACCTCAATTGCCATATCGTCGAAATAGCTCATGCCGCGGTCCAGCTCTGCATAGGTATAGAAATCCTCCAGCCCATCCCAGGGGTCATTGGCCCACACCCCTTCGGCATTATAGCCGGTGATGACCACCACATGCTGGTTGGGCACCAGAGACACCGTCTCGCCGTTGATGATCGTCTCCACAGGCGTACTGGGCAGACAATCGTACGGCACCCAGGCAATGACTGGGTTGCCGCGGGCCAATGCCGCCTGGATGCCCGTCACGCCCCCTTCGATGGCTGTGGCTTGCAGCCCCCAGTCGTTGAGCACCGCCATGATCGGTCCGGCATACACCCCATAGTCTTGGATGCCCCCTGTAGGCCCATCCACGTTCCCACGGAAGCCAAGATAGGGATTGTCGTTGAGCGGCAGCGAGGCGATCACCTGGCTCTCGCTCAGATCGACGCCATGGTACTGGGCTGCCATCGAGGCAGCCGACGATTCGCAGCTCAGGTTGCGGCTTTGCCTTTGCTGCCCGACGTTGAGTCGGACTGTTTCGG
>CAYVLO010000160.1:0-7426 GCA_964452125.1 uncultured Anaerolineaceae bacterium
GCGCGCATCTTTATGCGGGTTTGTATCTGACGGGGTGTTACTCGCCCCCCCTGTCCCACAACTCCCGGGGGCCTGTGCTCGCTGGGGATGCACAGGCCCCTTCCGGGTGACCTTGGGCGGGATGGCCCGGTTTTTCCCCTCGAATTGCCCTTGAACTCTCCATATTGAATTTTCTGTCCGCCAGGTAACCTTTCGGCGAGAATTCCGTCTTGCTAACAAGAGGCCCTCTATCAGAGACGGGGCAGAGTCTACCATAATTGCCGAAGGCGCCGTGAGTGGCACCCTGGGCGACGAGGGAGACTGGATCCATGCCATTGGCATCACCCAGGCCGATGGGCAGTACCTGGTTGCGAACAAGCTGGACCAAGTAGGCATCGTTGAGGACTATCCTCCCGCACCCGGCAGCGGCTATGAGGCCTGGAACGGCACCTCGATGTCGGCGCCCCACGTCTCGGGCGTAGCGGCTTTGTTGTGGAGCGCCAACCCCGCGCTGACCAACGTCCAGATCCGCGAGGCCATGGCCTCGACGGCTATGGACCTGGGCGACCTGGGGTACGACGTCCACTATGGCTACGGCCTGGTCCAGGCCTATGACGCGCTCGACTCCCTGGGACTGGTCCCGACCAAGCCGGGCAATGGTCCCAAAGGCCCGAAGGGACCCAACAAGTGATCGCCGACCGGTAGGCTGCCGATAGCCTACCCAAAAACATGGCCTGAGCCAGGCTGGAATTCATACCGGCCTGGCTCTTGCATTTCTGGCGGCAGAGGGCGACCCCAGCCCTTGTCCCTCTTATTCCTCGTCCCGCCGCTTGCGCCGTCCATCCTGTTCGTACCTCAGATTGAACAACCGGGCGTCGACGCGGCGCCACAATCGGCGCAGACGAGAACGCAACCGCGCCCAACGGAAACGAAGGCTGCGCCAGACGATGGTTCGGCGCCGAGGGGTGGGGCTGGGCAGGGGTAGGCTCCAACGCACAACCGCTGCGGCCCAGGTCAGACCGGCGCCAAAGCCGGTCAGGACAATGACGTCATCCCGCTTGATCCTCTCTTGTTCGATGGCCTCACACAGCGCAATGGGGATCGACGCGGCTGACGTGTTGCCATAGCGCGCCAGGTTGGAGAACATCTTGTCTTCAGGCACCCCCAGCCGTTTGGCGGCCGTTTGCAGGATGCGGTCGTTGGCCTGGTGGGGGACAAAAAGGGCGACATCGTCCACGCCCAACTCGGCCTTTTCCAGCGCCTGTCGAGCTGCCTCGGGCATGGTGCGGGTGGCAAAGCGAAAGACCTCTTGGCCTTTCATCTGGATGAAATGTTGCCGATCCTGCACCATTTCGGCGCACGTGGGGTGGGCGCTGCCGCCCCCCGGAATCATCAGCAGCTCGCCTCCCGATCCATCGGCGCCCAGGACCGAGGATAGAATGCCGCCGGGCTCCTCCCGCGATTCGAGAACCACGGCCCCGGCCCCATCGCCAAAGAGCACGCAGGTGGTGCGATCGGTCCAATCGGTGATGCGCGACAGGGTCTCGGCGCCCACCACCAGGGCATAGCGGTACAATCCAGCCGCCAGTAACCCGGCAGCCACGCTCAATCCGTACACAAACCCGGAACATCCCGCCTGAAGATCAAAGGCGGCTGCGTGCTGCGCGCCCAGCGCATCCTGGAGGAGGCAGGCGGTCGCCGGAAATGGATAATCTGGCGTCACGGTGGCCACAATGATCAGATCGAGGTGAATGGGATCCAGATTGGTGATGTGCAAAGCATCCTGGGCCGCCTTCAGGCTGAGGGAAAAGGTGGTTTCTCCCTCACCCGCTATGTGTCGCTCGGCAATGCCGGTCCTCTGCCGGATCCACTCGTCAGAGGTGTCTACCAATGTCGCCAGCTCGTCGTTGGTCAGCACGCGCTCGGGCAAGGCCTTGCCCCAGCCGATGATATGGCCTCGGCGGTTTGATGGATATCTTGTGTCGGACAAGGCATTCTACCTTTCAAAGGTCTGGAAAATGAGAGACGCGTTGTGTCCCCCAAAGCCAAAAGAGTTGGAGAGGGCCGTGTGAGGATGGGCCTGGCGCGCCTGGTTGGGGACATAATCCAGGTCACAGGCAGGGTCGGGGGTTTGGTAGTTGATGGTGGGGTGGAGGGTGCCTGTTTCCAGGGTCTTGACGGAGACAATGGCCTCCAGGGCGCCGGCTGCTCCCAGCAGATGGCCGGTCATGGACTTGGTGGCATTGACGGGAATCTGTGGGGCGGCGGCGCCAAAGACCTGGTGAATGGCCCGCGTCTCCATGGCATCGTTGAGGGGAGTGCTGGTGCCGTGGGCATTGATATAGTCGATGCCCTCAGGCCTCAGGCCAGCGCTTTTCAGGGCCATGGTCATGGCGCGGATGGCGCCCCGCCCCGATTCATCGGGCGCCGTTATGTGATGGGCATCGCAACTGGAGCCATAACCCACCACCTCGGCACGGATACGCGCCCCGCGGCGCCGGGCATGGGTGAGGCTCTCTAGCACGAGAATGGCTGCCCCCTCGGCTGCGACAAAGCCGTCTCGGTCGGCGTCAAAGGGTCGGCATACTTCTTGTGGCGGACCGTTGCGCAGCGAGAGGGCGCCCATATTGGCAAATCCGGCCATGGGCAGGGGAAGGAGGCTGGCCTCGCCGCCACCGCACACGACGACCTGGGCCACACCACGACGGATCATCTCCATCGCCTGACCAATGGCGTCGGTGCCTGTGGCACACGCCGATGCCACCGCGAGCGCGGATCCGTGGATGCCGTATCGCAGGGCCACCTGGCCTGCCCCGGCGTTGGCCATGAGCATGGGCACCATGAGTGCGCTCACGCGGGCGTGCCCTCGCTCGCGCAACACTGCGGCATTGTCCAGCAAGGTGCCCAGCCCACCAATTCCCGAGCCGACGATGACGCTGACGTGATCGTTCTCCTGATCGGGATCGAGCGTCAGTCCAGCATCGGTCAGGGCCTCGTCGGCGGCGACCAGAACAAACTGGGCAAAGCGATCGGTGCGGCGGGCTTCTTTGTGACTCAACCGTGCCGCAGGGTCAAATCCTTTGACCTCGCCGGCAATTTTGACTTTGTGATCCGATGCATCGTACTGGGTGATCGGCCCGATGCCCGAACGGCCTGCCACAAGCGCCTCCCAGGTCTCGGGCACGGAATGACCCAACGGATTGATCGTGCCCATGCCGGTCACCACGACTCGTTCTCCCATAGTGCGCTCCTTTTCCCTTCCCTGCGGTGTAAAAACACCAGGGTAGGGAAAAGGATACGTAGCAGGGACAAACAGGCATCACGAGACGGCTTTTTGCCATCTCCAGAAACCAGCCAGCAGACGGCGGAGAGTTATCGGGGGGGAGAGAAGCGGATGTGGATTACGTCGCCATCCTGAACCGGATAGTCGCGGCCCTCCAGTCGCAGCCAGCCCCGTTCCCGGGCCGCGGCAAAATCCCCGGCCTGCATCAAGTCGGGATAGGAGACGACCTCGGCGCGGATAAAGCCCTTTTGCATGTCGGTGTGGATCATGCCCGCGGCCTCCAGCACCGATTGACCTCGTTGCAGGGTCCAGGCGCGGACCACCTTGGTGCCCGTAGCCGTAAAAAAGGTGATCAGATCCAGGAGTTGATAGCTGGCCTCGATGAGGCGATCCAGGCCCGGCGCTTGCAGCCCCAGTTCGGCCCGATATTCGGCCGCCTCGTCCTCGGACCAGTCGCACAGATCGGCCTCACATTGGGCGCAGAGGATCACCGACCGGGCGCCCTCCAAGCGAGCGCGTTCCACCACCCGGGCGGCCAGATCGCCGCCATCGGGCAGATCCTCCTCGCTTACATTGGCCACGTACAAGCGAGGCTTGGCTGTCAGGAGTGTGAGTGGAGCCAACAGCTCCCGTTCCTCGTCGATGGGGGCAAAACTCGCGGCCGCGTGGCCTCCCTCCAGGTGGGCCTGGAGGCGAGCCAGTAGCTCCAACTCGGCGGCATACACTTTGGGTTGGGCCTTGGCCGAGGACCGAACTTTTTCCACCCGGCGCTCTACGGTGCCCAGATCGGCCAGGATCAGCTCCAGGTCGATGACGTCGATGTCGGCCAGGGGGTCCAGCTCGGCGGTGACGTGGGCTACGTCGGGGTCCTGGAAGCATCGTACGACCATGGCAATGGCGTCGACGTTGCGAATGTGGCCCAGAAACTGGTTGCCCAGCCCCTCGCCCTGGTGGGCGCCCTGGACCAATCCGGCAATGTCGACAAACTCGATGGTCGTTGCCTTGACCTCCTCGGGTCGCACAATGGCGGCTACGTCCTGGAGCCGCCGATCGGGCACCTCGACGACGCCCACGTTGGGATCGATGGTGGTAAAGGGATAGCTGGCCACAGTGGCATGGGCCCGTGTCAGGGCGTTGAACAGGGTGCTTTTGCCCACATTGGGCAATCCAACGATGCCAATTTGAAGACTCATGGGCGACACCTCCCTGTGCCTATTTTATCGGACTTGTGCTTAATGTGCAAATCGGCAAGCGGAGGTTCTGGCTTCTCACAAAGGCACTGGGGCCGGCGCGGTGGCGGTTTCCGGTCGGCGCCCTTGGTGGCGGGTATTTGTTCAGGAGCATGAGGGAGACGCCGGGCCTGGGGCTCGAGGATGGCGCTCCTGCGCTTGAGGGAGGAAAGCGGCAGCAGGCCAAGCCGCCCACTATCGGACGGCTTGGTCTGCTGTGGATGGGTTGCCGCAACGATTACGAATGGTCGAGGAAGACGCGATCAAGATGGGCCCGGACAGTTTCAATCCATGCCCAGTGGGGACCAGCGACTTGCCAAAAGTTTACTCGGTCGCCGCAGCTACGCTCGCGGTTGGGAGTCACCCTGTGGCAATCCCTGGCGGCAGAGCTTATGCCTCTTCAGGCCTGTGGGCTGGAGGTGGACGGTGCTGTGCAACCCAGTCTTCGAACCACTCGACATCCCACCAGCGAACCAAGTTGGCGACTCGATCTACCCGCTGGCATAAAAGGTTATTGAGGGCGCACTTTTCCTTGTACGCACTTTCCAGGGCGGCGTCCACCTCCACGTGATCGATCTTGCCCGCCTTCCAGGCCTGGAAGGTCTCACACAGGGGATCCAGTATTTTAGCCCAGCGGTAGGTGCAATAGTCGTCGGCCAGAGCGCGTTCCCAGTCTTTATGGTCCATTTCCTCTCCTTTTCTTCCCCGCGGCCTGTCCAGGGCCGGCTAGGGGCCAGCGCCGTTTACACAACCAGCGCATCGGCCACGAGATCCAGCACGCCTTTGATCTCGACGCCTAGGCTATAGTGCTCGTTCAGATCCTCCAATTGGGTCTTGCAGTTCTCGCAGGCGGTCACTACCCATTGGGCGCGGCTGTTTTTGATCTGTTCGACCTTGGGCCTGCCGCCTTCCATACGCGCCTGAAACAGGCTGGGTTCGGCGATCAGCCCACCGCCGCCGCCGCAGCACCAGTTCAACTCGCGGGTTGGGCTCAGCTCTCGCAGGTCGGTGGCAACTGCGTTGATGAGTGTTCGCGGCTCGTCAAAGATGCCCGAGTTCCGGCCCAAGTTGCACGGGTCGTGATAGGTAAGGGGCGTGGTGAACGTGCCGGGTTTGACCTTGATCTTGCCCTCGGCCAGATACTGAGCCGCCAATTCAACCACATTGATGCGTTCGATCCCGGCAATCTCATCGCCGAACCAGTCTTCGAAATAGCTGAGAACGGTGCGGGTGGCGTGGCCACATTCGGGATAGGCCAGCACCTTTACCCCGAGCCGTTTTGCTTCTTGGACAATCCAGTGAGCCGCCTCTTTGGATTTGGCCATGTCGCCGGTAAAGAAGGAATGGTTGGTGGCAGTGAACAGGCTCAGCGTCCAGTCTTCGCCGGCGGCGAAAAAGATCTTGGCCAGGGGGATGACGGCGTGCTCACCGACAAGTGGTACGTACAAGACTCGGGCGCCCTCTTTTTCCACCGGAATGGTGAGGTCAGGCGCAAACTCTTCCTGCAGTTTGGTTTCGAGTTCCTTAGTTTGTTCGATGTAGAACTCTTTGATCATGTCAATGATCTCGCCCTTGCTGATCTCGGCGTTGCCGATCTCGGCGACCATCTCCGAGCCAAAGCCCTCGGAGTAGGAGGAAAAGCGACCGGCGCTGACCAACAGGCCGGTATCGAGATCGAAGGGGCAAAAGACGGCGCAGCGACGGCAACCCGTGCACTCCCAGACCGCCTTGCGGATCTGTTCGGTGGTGGGGGCGTCGAATCCGGTGGTGGCGCGCCACCAGTTGCCCAGGTTCACCTTGTCGAAATCTCCGCCTTGCATCAGTTTCTTGACCAGCAGCATCCGGTAGGCTGGAATGTGGGCTGGGTCGTGGGATGCGGCGAAAAAATGGCAGGCGTCAATGCAGGCGCCACAGCGCACACAGGTATCCAGGTAGTATTGCAGCGGCCGATTGATCCGCTCGCGCATCGTTTTGGCAAAAGTGTCCAGCATCGTCACCTCCCTAGCTTCGCATGATCATCTTGTTAAAGATGCCGCCAATGGTGTGCATGAGCTTGCTGAAGGGAAAATAGATCATCAAGATCTGCACCAGGGCAAAGTGCCAAAGGAACGCCGGGCCGGCGCTGCCAGGGCCGTCGTTTACCGGGAAGGGCTTCCAGCTAAAGGCATACAGCCCCTGCATAAACTGGCGCATCGCTTCCTGATCCAGGTCAGGGCGCAGGAAGCGCATGTGGCTGCCGGTGAAGGCAATGCCCATCAGCAAGAAAAGGATAAAATAGTCCTCTGGTGTGGACAAGATCTTGACCGATCCGCTCCAGCGGCGGCCCAACAAGTAAAAGAGGGGAATGGTGAATAGGACTGCGGCGATCGTTCCCGCTACCGCCGAAAACAGGTGTGTTTCATCCGAGCCCCATCCCAGCCAGTCCCAAAGAAAGTAGAAATCGGTCACGGTGCGGATATGGCCCAGGATCAACAGCAGCAGACCGACGTGCATGATAAAGCCGCCCGCCCAAAGCAGCTTGTTGACTTTGAACAGCCCCTTTAGGGTGAACATATCGACCAGGGCATGCCACAGTCGGGCCGCCTGGCCTTCGGGGCGGGGAAAGAGGGAGAGGTGGACTGTGGCGGGTTTTTTCTTGCGCCATCGGGATATCTGATACGCCACCCCGCCCAGCAGGGTGGCCATAGCCAGGTAGGGGGTGATGTAGGCGAGGATATATTCGATGGTTCCCATGCAAAAATCCTCCTTGATATGCAAAGGTGACGCGGCCTACGACCGATGGCTCGGAGCGGCCGTAAGGAAAGAGCAGGGTGGGGAGGGAAAAGCCCTCCCCACCTTGTGCGTCTATTTGACGCGACGGATCAGAAAATGGAATTCCTTATCGACCTTGTCCATTTTCACCAGTTCGTTGCCAGTGCTCTTGGCCCAGGCCTGG